>DAIEIL010000161.1 GCA_027352645.1 Rhodobiaceae bacterium
AACGACAGGCGCATAGGTTCGGCAACGGGCTGGTTCGGCATCTATTACGGTTGGTATGTCGTCGGCGCCACCATGCTGGTGATGACGGTCGCCTCCGGCCTCGGGTTCTACAACCTCTCCGTCTATTTGAAGGCGTTTGTGGGCCATGGCGGGTTTTCCGTCTCGGCTGCCTCCGGCGCCACCGCGTGTTTCTTCATCGCCTCCGGGGTCGCGGGGCTCGGTGTTGGCGCGCTGATCGAAAAATACGATGTCCGCTTCATGCTCACCGCGGGGGCCATCATTTGCAGCGTGGCAATGTTCGCCGCCGCGCATGTGACCGCGCTCTGGCAGCTATACGGGTTCTATATTCTGTTCGGCGTCGGCTATTCCGCCTGCGGGCTCATTCCGGGTACGACGCTTGTCGCCCGCTGGTTTGCGCGCCGCCGCTCGCAGGCGCTCTCCATTGCCTCCACAGGCTTGTCGCTTGGCGGCATCCTGCTGACGCCGCTTTCCGCGCGTCTGATCGCGCATGTGGGCTTCGCGGGCGCGGCCCCCTGGCTCGCCCTTGTCTTCATGCTCGGCATCGTTCCCGTCGCATGGATCGCGATCAGGCCGAGCCCGCTCGACTATGGCGTCGGGCCGGACGGCGATCCGCTTCATCGCGATGAAACCGGCGCGCTGCTGCCCGCCGACGGCGTCGCCTTTTACGACGCGATCGGAAGCCGCTTCTTCGTGCTCACCACGCTGGCCTTCATCTTTGCAATGATGGCGCAGGTGGGGTCGATTGCGCATCAGTTCAGCCTCGTTGCCGGACGCACGGCGAGCGACGAGATGGCAGGCCTTGCCGTCGCGGTTCTGGCGAGCGCAAGCATCGCCGGGCGACTGATCGGCGGCTGGGCGCTCGCCCATATATCCTCGCGGGGCTTCGTCCTCGCGCTTCTGGTGGCGCAGGGCATCGCGCTCGTCCTCTTCGCCTTTGCGCAAGGCCTCGGGCTCATCTTCGTTGCCGGACTCTTCGGCTGCACGGTCGGCAATCTCTTGATGATGCAGCCGCTGATCCTTGCGGAAGCTTTCGGGTTGCGCGCCTATGGGCGCATCTTTTCCTTCAACCAGCTTTTCATGGTCGCGGGTGTCGCCAGCGGCCCCGCCGTGATGGGGCTGCTCTTTCAACGCTCAGGCAGTTATGAGGATTCCTTCCTGACGATGGCGGTCGCCTCCATACTCGCCATCGGCCTCATCATGGCGGCAGGACCGGTCAGCGCTCAGCGACACATCACAACCCGGCAAGAGGTCAAATGAGCGATCCGCAGAGGCGATTTGGTCCGGGTGTCGTCCTCGACAATCCGGCCTTCATCCACGACACCGCCCTCGTCTACGGCCATGTGCATATCGCTGAGGGCGCGTCGCTCTGGCCCTATGTTGTCATCCGCAGCGAAATGCATGAGGTCCGCATCGGGCCGCGAACCAATATTCAGGATTTCGTGATGATCCATGTCGGCAACACGACGCCGACGATCATCGGCGCGAATTGTTCGATCACGCATCACTGCACGATCCATGGCGCGGAGATCGGCGACAATTGCCTCATCGGCATCAATGCGACGTTGATGGACGGCGCGAACTCCATTGTCGCGGGACACTCCATCGTGACCGAGGGAACCGTGATCCCCGAAAACTCCATCGTCGCCGGTTCGCCCGCCAGGGTCATCAAGACGCGCGACAACCGGATGGCGAACATCATGAACGCGGCGTTCTACTTCGAGAATGCCAAGGCCTATGCCAGGGGCGACCACCGGATCACCGATCGCGAAGAGTTCCGGCAGGCTATGGCGGCCGAACTTCAGGCCCTGACAAGCGGAAATTAGGGTATGCGACGATTTTGCTTGTTCGCCGCTGGGGAATGATTAATTAAGCGCCCGTGAGCCGCCCTTCACGGGCGGTTTTGCGTCCCCGCTGGAGTGCCGAAGATGAGTACGCCGCCCGACCGCCCGAAAGGCGGTCTTTTCTATGGCTGGTATGTCGTCGCCACCGTCTTTGTTGTTCAGACGGTTGCTTGCGGCCTCGGCTTCTACAATCTTTCGGTCTTCCTCAAGGCCTTCGTCAGCGACGGTGGGCTTTCGGTCAGCGCGGTTTCGTCGGCCAATGCCGCCTTCTTTCTGGCGAACGGCATCACCGGCCTTGCCGTGGGCTGGGCGCTCGACCGCTATGACCCGCGTATTCTCATCACCATCGGTGCCGTCGCATCGTCCATCGCGCTTGCCTGCGCGGGCCATGTCAAAGGCCTGACGGAACTCTATTTCTTCTACATCCTCTTCGGCGCGGGCTATGCGGCGACTGCGGTCATTCCGGGCACCGCCATCGTCGCCCGCTGGTTCAATCGCGAACGCTCAAAGGCGATCGCCTATGCCTCGACGGGACTTTCTCTCGGCGGCATCGTCTTCACGCCCATATCGGTAGCGCTCATCCAGGGGCTCGGACTTGAGCATGCCGCCTACTGGCTCGCCTTCTTCTTCCTCATTGGCACGGTGCCGGTGACATGGTTCTTCTTGCGGGCAAGGCCGTCCGATATGGGCCTCGCACCCGACGGCGACCCGATCGTCGAGAAGAGCGAGCATGGCGGCACCATGATGGATGGCGTCGGCCTTGCCGAAGCGATCCGCAGCCGCTTCTTTATGCTCTTCACCCTCTCCTATGTCTTTTCGATGATGGCGCAGGTGGGCGCGCTCGCGCATCAGTTCCGTCTTGTCGCGACGCGGACCGACAATGATCATGTCGCGGCGCTCGCCGTTTCGCTCATGGCCGCCGGCAGCATCGGCGGCCGTCTCATTGGCGGCTGGGTGCTTCCGCGCATGTCGTCGAGGCATTACCTCATAGTCGTCATGGTGCTTCAGACCGTCGCTTACGCGGTGTTCTCGATCTCCTACGCATCGGTGCCGCTGGTGGCCGTTTCGATCATTTTCGGAATGACCGTCGGCAACCTGCAGATGATGCTGCCGTTGATGATGGCGGAAGCCTTCGGGCTCAGGGCCTATGCGCGCATTCTCTCCCTCGCCCAGATGATCGTCACCTGCGCGAACGCGTTCGGCCCCATGCTTGTCGGTCTGCTTTATGAACGCGGCGGCTATAGCGTTTCCTTTGCGGTCCTTGTCGGTGTCTCGCTGGTCGGGCTCGGCTCTATGGTTGCGGCCGGGCCGGTCCGTGCGGAAATCGCCCGCTAACCGTCGCGCTCACTTCATTCGTTCAGATTATAGGTGAAGTCGTATTCGCTCCCTTGAGCGTTGCGGGCATGCAGCAGCATGTCGCCATGAGCATGGGCGTATTCGCCCGAGCCGCCGGTGATCGCGAGCATGGAGTCACCTGCGTCGAGGAACGGTCCTTCGACAGTGATCTGCCCTTTTGCGAGCGACAGGGTCCAGATGCACTCCCATGCCTTGCCCGCAACGGTCCGTACGCAGTAGCCGTTATCCGTGCCGACTTTTTCCTTGTTCGCCTTGTCGAAGACCTCATTGGCGAAGGTGAGAACGTCGCCATTGCTGTCGCCCTTCGCACCAAGGTCGAGCGTGGCGTCAGTCGTTGCATGCTCGACGACGACAAGCTGAGTCTTGTCGCCTTCCGCGGCATGGCTGGGGGCGATAGAGAGAAACGCTGCAACAAACGCAACCGACACTGGAACGAGAAGGCCAGACTTTGCGATAGCAGGCATGATCGTCTCCGGGGTTGAACGCGGCTTTGCCGCCGCCGGGAGATGCTAGCTCATCGCTGCGGCGATCCCAATTCCGGGCTCGGAGCGGGCAGCCTTCGACGCAGGCATCCCCTGAGAGGCGCCTCGTTACCTCTGGATATGGACGAAAAAACAAAGGCTTGCGGCATTTCTCTCGTAAAGCCACTTACACTTTCCCGGATCGCGCTCTAAACTGCGGCAACCTCCCTTCGACCAGCGGATTTCCCATGAAATTGCCCTCGAATTTCTACAAGCCCCTCGCCATTGGTGCGCCGGCCCCCTATCGCGAATTGCCGGTGGCGCTTGAGCGCATGATCCATTTCTTCCCCGGCCATAACGAAAAGGTTCGCGCGCGCATCGGCGAAATGATCCCTCAGGTCGACGTACTGCTCGGCAATCTCGAAGACGCGGTGCCTGCGGACGCCAAGGAAGCGGCCCGCCGCGGCTTTATCGAGGTGGCGAAGGCGCATGACTTCGGCCAGACCGGCCTCTGGACGCGCATCAATCCGCTGAACAGCCCATGGGTGCTCGACGACATCACCGAGATCGTCGCCGAAGTCGGCAACAAGCTCGACGTCATCATGCTGCCCAAGGTCGAAGGCGCCTGGGACATTCACTATCTCGACCAGCTTCTCGCGCAGCTCGAAGCGAAGCACAATCTGAAAAAGCCCATCCTCATTCACGCCATTCTTGAGACGGCGCAGGGCGTGAAGAATGTCGAGGATATAGCTGCCGCAAGCCCGCGCATGCATGGCATGAGCCTTGGGCCTGCGGATCTCGCGGCGTCGCGCAAGATGAAAACGACGCGCGTCGGCGGCGGTCATCCCTATTATCGCGTGCTCGAAGACCCGCATGCCGACGGTTCGCCCCGCGCCTCCGCGCAGCAGGACCTCTGGCATTACACCTTTGCCAAGATGGTCGACGCCTGCGTCGCAAACGGCATCAGCCCCTTTTATGGGCCCTTCGGCGACATTCAGGATCTCGATGCCTGCGAGCAGCAGTTCCGCAACGCCTTCCTCATGGGCTGCGTCGGCGCATGGTCGCTGCATCCGAACCAGATCGCCATTGCGAAGCGCGTCTTCAGCCCGGAGCCGAGCGAAGTGCTCTTCGCCAGGAAGATCCTCGAAGCCATGCCGGACGGCACCGGCGTCGCGATGATCGATGGCAAGATGCAGGACGACGCGACCTGGAAACAGGCGAAGGTCATCGTCGATCTGGCGAAAAAAGTGGCCGCCCGCGATCCGGAACTGGCGAAGGCTTACGGTTTCTGAGCCTGCCCTGCCCCGTCATGGCCGGGCCGGACCCGGCCATGACGGGGGGCTATCTTACACAGGCGTATAGATGACAAGCTTCAATGCGGGATCGTCATTGGCCTGAAAACTCACATATTCGAAACGCAGCGCGCCTTTCTTCGGATGGTCCAGCACCTTCTGACCTGCCGAGACGCTGCCGATGTCATGGGCTTCCCACCAGCGCACAAATTCGGGGCAACCTTTCCGAAGGCGTGTCAGCAGGTCGACGAAGGC
>DAIEIL010000169.1 GCA_027352645.1 Rhodobiaceae bacterium
CCTCGCGCCGCGCCGTGTGCAGGCGCCGCTCGAAAATATAGAACGCGGTCTGACGGACGACCGTGTTGAGCATGTCCTCGACCTTGCCGGCGATCATCGCCTTGCGGCGCTTCGGGTCGGTCGTGTCGGCGAGCAGTTTCCTGAAAGTCAGCATTTCGCCAAAGACGCTGGCGGTTTCGGCCAGCGTCAGCGGCGTGTCGGCCATCAACGCGCCCTGTCGCGCGGCAAGCACCTGATGGACGCCATGCCCAAGCTCATGAGCGAGCGTCATCACATCGCGCGTCTTGCCCTGATAGTTCACCAGCACGAAGGGATGCGAACTCGGCACGGTCGGATGCGCGAAGGCGCCGGACGACTTGCCGGGGCGGAGCGGCGCGTCGATCCAGCCCTTTTCGAAAAAGCGCTGCGCGATCTCGGCCATCTGAGGCGTGAAACCGCGATAGGCGGCGAGCACCGTTTCCCTGGCGCGCTCCCACGGGATCGTCGCATCGTCCGTTTCCGGAAGGGGCGCGTTGCGGTCCCAATATTCGAGTTTTTCGAGCCCCAGCCATCTGGCCTTCAGCGCGTAATAGCGATGCGAAAGCGCTGGATAGGCGCGCTGTACCGAATCGACCAGCGCGGCGACCACCTCAGGCTCGACGCGATTGGCAAGGTGGCGCGAATCGGCAATATCCTTGAAGCCGCGCCAGCGATCCTCGATCTCCTTGTCCTTGGCGAGCGTGTTCGTCACCAGGGCGAAGGTCGCGGTGTTGGCGGCAAATGTCTTCGCCAGCGCTTCAGCAGCCACTTTGCGCCGCGCCGGATCGCGCTCGGCAAGGCGGTGCAGTGCGCCTTCGGAGGTCAGCGTCTCGCCAGCGACATCGAAGGTCAGGCGCGCCAACGTCTCGTCGAAAAGGCGATTCCAGGCGGCATGGCCGGTGACGCTCTTTTCATGCAGCAGCGTCTCGATCTCGTCCGACAACTGATAGGGCCGCATGGCGCGGAGATCGCGCAGCCAGGGCTCGTAATGGGCGAGGCCCGGCGCCTTCAGCGCCGTCTGCAACGCGGCATCGTCGATACGGTTCAGTTCCAGCGCGAAGAACAGGAGATCGGTCGTGATCTGCGTCACGCGCTCCTGCATGTCTCCATAGAATTTTGCGTAGGCCGGATTGGTGTTGTCGGTCGCATAGAGAAGCCCGGCATAGGACATGACGCGGCCCAGCGTGTCCTCCAGCGCCTCATAGGTGCGAATCGCGCCAGCCAGCGCCTCGCCGCCCTTGGGCTCCGCCGTGAGGTCCGCGAGCTTGCCCCGATAGCGCGTCGCGAAGTCCTTTGCCGTCGCGGCGGCCCGCGCGAGGTCCCGGGCAATCTCGGGCGCGTCCGGCGAGGCATAGAGGTCGCTCAGGTCCCAGACGGGCAGCTCGCCGAACTGACCACCGGGCGCCGCAGCCGCGGCAGCGCCGGCGGCGTTCCTGGCAATGGGCGAGGACGAGAGATTGGCTGACGAGAACGGCAAGGGGGAGGACATGGACAGCAAGACTCCGGAGGAAGACTTTGACGCTTCCAACCTATATCGCCCGCCGCCCCCGCCCAATCAACCGGCGCCCGTCAGAAAGAGTGCCCCAAAAGCAAAAGCCCCGGCCTTTCGGCCGGGGCTTCATTTCGTAACGAACCGTCAGACTTATTTGACGACCGAGACAATCGCACGGCGGTTGAGCGGCTCACGCACGCCGTCGCCGGTCTTGACTGCGAGGTTCGTCTCGCCATCCGAGGTCGCGCTCTCAACCGTCTTACCGTTCGCCGTCAGGGCCGTGGCCACCGACTTCGCACGACGCTCACCGAGCGACTGGTTGTAGGCCTTGCTGCCAGAGGTATCGGTGTGGCCGACGACAGCGAACGTGCTGGCGGACGACTTCGCGATTTCCTGGATCACAGCCTGCGCTTCCTGCGTCAGGTTGAACTTGTTGAAGCCGAAGTAGATGGTCCAGGGACCGCCCACGATCTTGGCTTCGCACTTCGTCAGAGCTTCGTAGAAGGCAGCCTTTTCGGCCTTCACACGTTCCGGCTGCACCGGACCGCCTTCACCGCCGAGCCAGGAGCCATTGTCGCCGAGCTTGTTGTCGCTCGCCTGCTCCACCCAGCCATCATAGTAACGCTGCGCCTTGGCGCAGGCGCAGGCGCGCGCCGGATCGGTGCGGCCGCCATTGTCGAGCGCCGCGAGCAGCTTCGCACGGGCGTCCTGCAGTTCGGGCAGATCGCTCGGCAGCACGCCGCGCGTCGCCGGATCCCAAGGGAGAACCGTTTCGCCAGCAGCGGCAGCACGGCCCTTTTCGACGATCGTTGCCGTGTCGACCCAGTTGCAGTCGACATAGGCTTCCGAGGTCGCCCTCTCCTGATATTCGCGCGCCAGGCACGCGTTGAAGGAGTCGCCGCTGATCGTTTCATGCAGATACGATTCAGCAGTCCAGGTGCCGCAACCAGCCAGCACGAGGAAGGTCCCCAACGCTACAAGCCGGGATATGATTTTCATCCCAATCTCCGTCGTTATTTTGCTCAACCCCCCGACAATGCAACGGGCGGCCCGGACCCCACCGGTAATCTTTATCCAGTTCATTTAATCGCATGGAAGGCGCGGGGCCATCAATACGTATTGCCACGGATGCTTAAGTTCGGGCTCCAAAGTTACACGATGGCAACACCGTTTCGGGTCCGATACGGCCAAAAACATGATCCGTCGGCGGTTCTTTCTCTTATTGGTATGAGCGAACGTATGAGTAAAATTGTGAGCAATCGCCCCATATCGTGACGATTAAGGGCACCTTTACCAATCCGCCCCATTATGGGCCGCCAAAGCTGCCGTGAGCGGCATCCGGAACTCAAGGCGACCCCAAATGACCCAGGCCATCCTGATTGTGGACGACGATCCCGCGCAGCGCCGCATCCTCGAAGAGGTGGTGAAACGCGATGGCTACCGGCCTGTTTCCGTCGATGGCGGCGAGGCCGCGCTTGCCTATCTCGACGGCCCCTCGGGCGCCGAAATCTCACTCGTCATTCTCGACCTGGTGATGCCGGGCGTCGATGGCATGGAAGTTCTTTCGCGTGTTCATCCCGCGAAGCCCAACCTGCCCGTCATCGTACTGACGGCGCATGGCGGCATCGAAACGGTCGTCAACGTCATGCGCGAAGGCGCGACCGACTTCGTCATCAAGCCCGTGAGCCCCGAACGCCTTCATGTCTCGATGCGCAACGCGCTCAAGGTCAATGCACTGACCGGTGAGATCTCGCGCCTTCAGAAAAGACAAAGCGGCCGCCTCACCTTCTCCGATATCGTCGCGCGCAGCGCGCTGATGGGACAAGTCATCCGCTTCGGCAAACGTGCCGCGCAGTCGAACATTCCGATCATCATCGAAGGCGAGTCCGGCGTCGGCAAGGAGCTGATCGCCAGCGCAATCCAGGGCGAGAGCGATCGGGCGGGCAAGCCCTTCGTCACCGTGAACTGCGGCGCGATCCCGGAAAACCTCGTCGAGAGCATTCTTTTCGGCCATGAGAAGGGCGCCTTCACCGGCGCCTCGGACAAGCATGCCGGCAAGTTCCAGGAAGCCTCCGGCGGCACGCTCTTCCTCGATGAAATCGGTGAATTGCCGCTCGACATGCAGGTGAAGCTCCTGCGCGCGCTGCAGCAAGGCGAAGTTGACCCCGTGGGCTCCAAGAAGCCTGTGAAGGTCGACATCCGTCTCATCTCGGCGACCAATCGCGATCTTCTCCAGATGGTGAAGGAAGGCCGCTTCCGCGAAGACCTCTATTACCGCCTGAACGTCTTCCCGATCCATGTGCCCGCGCTCCGCGAGCGCAAGGAAGATATTCCCGATCTCGTGGCGCATTTCATCCGCCGCCTCGCCGCGGAAGAAGGAAAGCCAGTTCTGGGCATTTCGCGCGAAGCGCTGGCGATACTCTGCGCCTTCGAGTGGCCGGGCAATGTGCGGCAGGTGGAGAATGCGGTCTTCCGCGCTATCGTGCTCTGCGACGGCGAGATGCTTCAGGTCTCCGACTTCCCGCAGATTGCGAGCATGGCCGAGGGTCACATGCCCGCCCTCGCGCGGATGCCGGTGGCTGATTACGCCCCCGCCTTCGACCGCCCTGTGGAACGGCCAGAACCTTTCACGCAAGCCAGCCGCCCCGACAACCGGCTGACGCTCGCCGAATTCGCGCGCTCGAATTTCTCCGACGGCATCGCCATCACTGATGCAGCCGGCAACATGCGCAAGCTGGAGGATGTCGAGGCGGAAATGATCCGCCTCGCGATCGACAAATATAAGGGCCACATGACGGAAGTCGCGCGCAGGCTCGGCATCGGCCGCTCGACGCTCTATCGCAAGGTCCGCGATCTCGGCCTCGAAGTTCGCGAGGGCTGATCCCTCCGTCACATTGAAGCACTGTCGAGACACGGCGCGGGAGACATCCCGCGCCGTTTTGCCATGCGTTCCGCGGGTTCCGGCCCGGTCCCGGAGCGGCCATTGATCCCTTTGGAGGATCGGTGCTATTGGACTCCCATATCGGCCCCCCGTGGCGTCGCCCATTCGGCAGCGAGAGTTCGTTTTATGAAGCTTGTCTCCGCCCCGTTCATGCTGGGGCTCGCCGCCGCGGCGCTGGCAGTTCTCCTCATCTGGAAATATCTGGGCGCCCCCGTCGTCATGGTCGATGCACCGGCCGGCAAGGTCCATTGCGTCAGCTACACGCCCTATCGCGGCAGTGAAACGCCATTCGACCAGACCTACATGGCCGACCCGAAGCGGATCGACGAGGATCTCACGCAGCTTGCCAGCGTCACCGATTGCGTGCGCACCTATAGCGTCGATCAGGGCCTCGACCAGGTGGTCCCCGCCGCAGAGAAGCACGGGCTCAAGGTGCTGCTCGGCATCTGGATCGGACGCGACGAAGTGGCCAACGCGAAGCAGATCGCCGATGCGATCAAGCTCGCCAACGCACACAAGAAGACGATCAAGGCGATCATCGTCGGCAATGAAGTGCTGCTCCGCGGCGAGCAGCTTCCCGACACGCTCGTCACCTATCTGAACGAGGTCAAGGCGGCGACGGGCCTTCCGGTCACCTATGCCGACGTGACCGACTTCTGGGTGAAGGCGCCGCTGAAGCTGGCGCAGGCGGTGGATTTCATCACCATCCATATTCTCCCCTATTGGGAGAACGATCCGACCTCTGCGGAAGAGGGCGTCAACTATCTCAAGCGCGTGCTTGAAGAGGTCGGGCCGATGTTCCCCGGCAAGGACATCTTCATCGGCGAAACGGGATTCCCGAGCGCCGGGCGCGAACGCGCGGAAGCCACCCCCTCGGTCATCGCACAGGCGCAATATCTTCGCGACCTCGCGGCCTATGCGCAGGCGACCGGC
Source organism: Rhodobiaceae bacterium (assembly GCA_027352645.1). Lineage (GTDB taxonomy): Bacteria > Pseudomonadota > Alphaproteobacteria > Parvibaculales > Parvibaculaceae > Parvibaculum. Next base: position 5,385 of record DAIEIL010000169.1, read on the forward strand.
CTCGACTACAACCTGATCGAAGCCTATGACCAGCCCTGGAAGCGCGCGCTGGAAGGCACCGCGGGCGGGCATTGGGGCATCTTCACCACCGACCGCCAGCAGAAATTCCCCTGGACGGGGCCTGTCTCAAACCACCCCGACTGGCGGCTCGAAGCCGGTGCGAGCTTCGCTTTCGCATTTCTCATTCTGCTGGTGATGGCTCGCGGCGGCGCGGAACTCGATCCGCTGGCCGGCCTCGCGGCCGGCATCGGCGCGGGAGTCGCCGGCGCCCTCCTGCTGCTGCAGATCGAACATTCATGGCTTGCATGGAGAAACATGCTCGAAGGGATCATCGAGCTTGTCATCCTCGCGCAGTCGCTCGGCATCATGCTCTTCGTTCTGCCCGAGGCGATCCGCGGACGGCGCTGCCTCGCGCCTCTTCCGATCGCCCAGACCCTGGCATGGCTGCGCGCGCCAGATCGCGCCGCGCTCGGCACGCCGCTCTATCTGGGCCTCGTGCATCTGCTCTCGGTCTTCACCGCGCTCGTCATTTCGCTTGGATTGAGCTTCGATGCGCGCTATCGCGATTTCCCGCTCGCGGCCTACAGCCTCGCCGCCGTAAGCCTTGCTCTCCTCGCGCTCAACCGCGGCGACCACAAGAAACAGGCGGAAGACCGCCGCGAGGAGGCACTGCTTGCCGCTCTCTTCATCGCCACGGGCTGCCTCATCGCCTTCAACGAAGGCCTGCGGAACACTCAGGCGATGACCTGGTCGGCACTCGCCTTCGTATTCGCGCTGCCCTGGCTCGGCATTCTTCGCGCGTCGCTCCGCAGCACTTTCTTCAGACGCGGGGCAACCGAAGAAGCGTGAGGGCGAGACCGACGGCGCCGTAGTCCGAGTTGTAGAGGACAACGGCAAAGACGCTGAACGTCAGCGCGAAAAGGATCGTCACCCGCTCATTGGCGAAAAAGACGAGTAGCGCCGCGACGGCCGACATGCAGGCCCAGATCCACAGCGCGTGGATGCCGATATTGGGCCAGATATTGTAGGTGGCCACGACGGCAAGAGCGAAAGCCACAAGCCCGAGCCGAGCGACGTTGCGCCATTCAAGGGTCATGGCCGCAAGCCCGCCGGCAAGCCCAAGCCCGCCCCACACATAGGCGATGTGAAACCAGACGACGCCCTGCCGCGCCGTGCACCACCAGGGAGCCGTCTGCTCGCCGCAGGCAAGGCCGATCGAATGCGGCTCTATCAGCGCATAGCGCAACAGCAGCGCGATGCCGAAAATCCCTGCCCCGCCATAGATCCATGACAGCAAACGGCCGCGCGTCCAGGCGGGCTCGGCAACACTCGATCGGGCTTCCATCGGACCTTCCAAAGGGGTGATCTCCTGCCAGGCGCAAGGGCTTGCGCATGCCCTAGCCTATAGCAGGTCGCCGCCTTGGGATGAAGACGCCGCTTTCAGCCGTTCGAGAGGTGGTCGACTTCCCGCAGGATCGTCGTGAGGGGAGACCGGTCGAGGTTCGCCTTCGCGTTGCGTGGTGAAAGATGGCCGTCCATGAGCATGCGCTCCACCGCCATCCGGGCTCGGGCGACGCGGCTCTTCACCGTCCCTATCGCGCATCCGCAAATCTCGGCCGCTTCCTCATAGGCAAAGCCACCCGCGCCGACCAGGATCAACGCCTCGCGCTGCGCCGGGGGAAGCGCAAGCAGCGCCCGCTGCAGATCGGACAAATGCATGTGGTGTTCCTGGTCGCCATTTGCGGAGAGCAATTCCTCAGCCCTTGCGTCGTCCCATTCGCCGACGAAGCGCGACCGGCGCATTTGCGACCGGAAGATGTTGCGCAGGATCGTGTGCGTCCAGGCCTGCATGCTGGTGCCGGACTCGAAGCGCTTGCGCGCCGACCATGCCCTCAGCATGGCCTCCTGAACGAGATCGTCTGCCGTGTCGCGATTGCCGCAAAGCCCGCGCGCAAAGGCGCGCAACTGCGGGATCACGGCGGCGAGTTCGGCCTTGAACTCGCCATCGTCGAGAGGGATCACATCCTGCCGCCGCGCCTCTCTCTCCATGCTCTCCCCGTCCAACTTGCGGTTTTGGAGTACGGATACGATGCAACATGCCTCCCGTTTGGGCCCGGCCGAGGAGAGCGTTTCACAAGCTCATTCGAATACGGACGAACGGAAGTGGCCACTCAAGAGGCACAAGTCTTTCACGTTCGTTCACTTAGGTCCATGCTCCTTTATTATTGCAAAATTGTAGTTTCCCATGTGTTTCACATAGAAACATATAATAATTGGAGAGTTTACATTGCTCTAAGTAGAGCAACCTGCGCGCAGGCGGAGCGTACGGATTTTCAATCGACGGTTGCCGCCGAGTTGAGAAACAGCGCTTGGCTGATCGCCGCCTTGACGGCGATGCGCTGAAAAGGCTTCGTGATGAGAAAGGTCGGCTCCGGCCTCTCGCCCGTCAGCAGGCGCTCGGGAAAGGCCGTGATGAAGACGACCGGAACGGACGCGAAGCCAAGAATATCCTTCACGGCGTCGATGCCCGAACTTCCATCCGCAAGCTGAATATCCGCAAGGACGAGACCGGGACGACGCTGCCTTGCCGCCGCAACCGCCTCGTCGCGAGTGACGGCGCTGCCCGCGACGCTATGCCCGAGTTCGCGGACGATCTCCTCGATATCCATGGAGATGATCGGCTCGTCCTCGATAATGAGAACGCTGGTTGAAATCTGCTGGTCTATGTCGCCCAACGCCGCATCGAGAAGGCGCTCCACCTCAACGGCGTCAACGCCGATGATTTCGGCGGCTTGCGCATTGTCGAAGCCCTCCATCGCCGTCAGAAGCAGAGCCTGACGGCTTCGCGGCGTGAGATGCGTGAGCCGCTCTTGCGCGGTCCTTCCCGCCGCTCCGCTATGGGCCGCGACACCGCCATCAGCCTTCGACCAGATCGCGTGAAAGAGCTTGTAAAGCCCGACCCTCGGTCCGAGACCACGGGGAAACGATGCCGGATTATCCACAAGCGCCTGAAGCGTCGCCCCGATAAGCGCGTCGCCATGGTCCTGATCTCCCGTCAGGGCGCGGGCATAGCGCCGGAGATAGGGCAGATACGGGCTCAATTCGCGGGCGAGCGACATGCTTTGTCCAACCCCTCATTTGACCGGACAATTCCGATCGCCGCCCCTTCAAGAGGTAAAAACCAGACCTCTATTTTACTGTGGAGAAGAGGACCAGAATAAGGAACCTATGAACGCCGAAAGAGTTTCATTTGCGCCGCAGCAAGTTTGTGGCCTTCATCCAAACGCTGTCGAGCGGTGGTCGAGTTCTCGAAATGACATCAGGCAAGGGGAAATGGATTGGCACTTCGAAACTGGATGCCCGCCTAGTGCCGAACAGGGATGACGCCCGTCAAAGGCGGGAGGCTTTGGGCCAAGGCCTGCGCCGCATCTATCAGGATGTCGTGCAGGAGGAAGTGCCGGACGAACTGACCGAACTGATGCGCAAACTCGACCATATGCCTGAGCCGGATATCTGAGCGCTGCATTGGAACAGGCCTCTGCCGGGGCCGGGACGGGGCGATCTGTACAACTTCGATCAATTTCCGCCAACCGCCCCGCTTCGGCGCAAAGGCATGGCCCGCAAAGACATGGCCAATGAGGAGCGCGATGACCGGCACTGGCTGACACGCCGGATCGTGTCACTCCGGGCCCGGCTCATTTTCATTCTCAGCATTACGCTTCTGCCGCTCGGCGCGCTCGCCCTCGTCGATGCATGGTTCGGCTATCGCTACTACAGCGACGCCTCGCTTTCGCCATCCAGCACTGGCGCGGCCGCCCGCTTCCTGCTTTTCAGCAATGCCGCCACCGCGCTTCTCATGTGGCTCGCGGCGCTGCTGGCGACCGGATGGGGCGCCGGGCGCCTCGTCACACGGCCTCTGCGGCGCATAAGACGCGGGCTTCTTGCTTTTTCCGCAGGCGACGAACGGTCCCGTATCCGCAATATCGCCGAATTGCCGGAAGAAATCCGTTCGCTGGCAGAGAGCTTCAATCGCATGGCCGACGCGCTGGCAGCACGCGATGCCGCGCTGATGAAGGCCGTCGCACGACAAAAGGCGCTGACGCGCGAAGTGCATCATCGCGTGCGCAACAATCTCCAGATCGTCAACAGCCTGATGAGCCTGCAGAGCCGCAAGGCGGAAACGGCGGCGGAGAGCGCCATATTCTCGGAGGTGCAACGCCGCGTCACCGCGCTTGGCCTCGTTCATGGCGCAATCTATCAGGGCGACGATCTCAGTTCCGTCAAACTCGACCTGCTGCTAAGGGATCTATGCGCCGCGACAGAGCAAAGCCTGCGCAGCGCCGGAACGCCCGCCTTGCTCTCCGTCTCCGCCGACAAGCTGTCCGCATCGGCGAGCCTCGCGGTGCCTCTCGCATTCCTCATTACAGAGATCATCGGCGAAATCGTCTTCCACCGCGACGGCTCGCCGATCGCGAGCGATATCCGCGTTGCGCTTCGCGCGAGCGGCGCGGGCGCCGTGCTGACCATCGAGGCCACGCACGCGCTCTTCCCGGAGCCCGCCCGGCCGGGCAGCAGCGGCCTCAGCCTGATCGAGGGTCTGGTGCGTCAGTTGGGCGGAGAGTCGGCCATTGCGCCCGGCGGTAACCGGATTTCCGTATCGATCCCGAATCTGAACACCGCAGGCCGATAAATTTTTCCAGAAACATGGAACTCCACCTCAAAGGCCGCGTTCTTGTTCACATGGAATTGGCGCCCCTGCTCTCCACAAACAGCGGGGCGCCGACGGACCCCGACCCGGCATTTATCGTCCCCCCGTGCCCCCCCGTGCCAGGTTGGGGTCCACTCTTTCTCCCGAACGAGTGTCGAGCGCCGCATAAAAAAAAGCCCGCCCCTTTCGAGGCGGGCTTTTCCGTCCCCCGGCAAAAATGCCGTTGCCTTATTCGATCATGCCCAGCGCGTGCAGGTAGACCTCGAGGATCGCTTCCTGCTCCTGCCGCTCGGCCTTGTCCTGCTTGCGGATGCGGACCACCTGACGGAGCGTCTTGGTGTCGAACCCGTTGGCTTTGGCCTCGGCATAGACTTCATTGATGTCGGCGGAGGTTGCCGCCTTTTCTTCCTCGAGGCGTTCGATACGTTCGATTATCGTGCGCAGCTGGTCATGCGCGACGCCGCCCGAATTCACAGGGGTATTGCCGTCCGCCATGATGCGTCGCTCCAGTTCAGTTCTGCGATGATGAGGGAATGGACAGTACCGGCGGCTCGGCACCGCGGCAAGTTCGCCACCCCAGAAAGCTGTGGATATCGCCTCAGCCGTGGCTCTTCTTCTGCGCCGCCTCGAATGCTGAAAGCTGCTCAGGCGTTGCTTCGGCCTGATATTTCGCCTTCCATTCGGCGAACGGCATTCCATAAATCGAGCTCCGCGCATCGTCCCTAGAAAGCGCGATGCCCTTCGTTTCCGCCGCTTCTCGCAGCCAGTCTGCGAGGCAATTGCGGCAGAAACCGCCATGGATCATCAGATCGATGTTCTGCACATCGGTCCGCGTTCTCAGATGCTCGACGAGGCGACGAAAAGCGGCTGCCTCAAGCTCGGTCTGTGTGTTCCTGTCCATAACGCGTCTCCTCGTCCTGTGTGTTCTGCGGCATATCCGCATGCGAGCCGTAGTGCCGTACTTCGCGCAAACCCGGCAGCGCTTCCGCCTCGCGCAGCCATTGCGCGATCCGCGCCACCCATTCGCTCTGGCCCGCCGGCTCCGCGATGAGGTCCTGCCGGATCTCGATCAGCACATGCGGCAGGCCCCTCGCCGTTCCATGCCGGTAGAGGCAATCGCCCTTGAGCCTGCCCGAATAGGGCTCATTGTCGCCGACCACAAGGCCCGGCTCCAGCCTCATCAGGCGTAAAAGCTCTGCGGGAAGCCTGTCATCCATGTCCCACAGAATGCCGGCATGCCAGGGCCGCGTCCTGCCGCGCCAATGCGGCGTGAAACTGTGGATCGAGACAATGGCGGGTACCGTATCGGCCGCCCGCGCAAGCACAGCCTCGATTGCGGAATGATAGGGCCGATAAAATTGTGCAAGCCTGTGCTCGAATTCGGCCCGGTTCTGAAACGGATCGACCTCGCGGTTTCCCTGCACGATAGCGCCGTCGGAAAGCTTCATGACCAGCGTCGGATCGTCGGGCCCGCGATTGAGGTCGATGAGGAGGCGCGAAAACCGCGCCAGCATCGCTGGACAATCCAGCGCGGCAGCGAGGCCTCGCGCAACGCCCGCAGCGCCAATGTCATAGGCTATGTGGCGCTCGAACTCCGCCGGCGACAGGCCCAGCGTGCCGTAGCCGGGCGGAAGCGCGTTCGAGGCGTGATCGCACAGGACGAGAAATCCCGAATCGCCTTCAGGGTTGATAAGCTCGAAAGGAAGGAGGTCGCCTTGGGAGGATGTCCCGCCGCGTGTCTGAGACTGCATCCCCACACTATACCCAAGAGACGAAATGCAGAGAATGACCTCCCTCACTCCCCGCGACGATGCGAGCCGGCGCCGCTTTCTGATGGACCTCTTTTCAGAGGCCACGCGGTCCGCGCTGCCAGAACATTGCCTGAGCCCCCATCTGCCGCCCGCGCCGAAGGGCCGTCTCGTCGTGTTCGCCATCGGCAAGGCCGCCGCCTCCATGGCCGCCTCCGCCGAGGCGCATTACGCCGGCACAGGAGCCCGCATCGAAGGCATCGCCCTCACCCGCTACGGGCACGGGCGGCCCACCGCGCATGTCGAGATTGTGGAGGCGAGCCATCCCGTGCCCGATATGGCGGGCCTTGCGGCGAGCGAGCGGCTTCTCGCGCTGGCGGCAACACTCGGCCCCGACGATCTCGCCCTCGTGCTGCTGTCCGGCGGCGGCTCCGCACTCGCGACCCTGCCCATTGCGGGCGTGACATTGGCCGACAAGCAAGCGCTCACCCGCGCCCTCCTCGCTTCGGGCGCCCCCATCGGCGAGATCAACTGCGTCCGCAAGCATCTCTCGCGCATCAAGGGTGGGCGGCTTGCCGCCGCGATCCATCCGGCCCGCATGGTCACGCTCGCCATATCCGATGTCGCCGGCGACGATCCGAGCGTGATCGCATCCGGCCCCACCGTTCCCGATCCGACGACGCGGGAGGATGCGCTCGCCATTCTCGAACGCTACGGCATCGAGGTGCCGGACCATGTCCATACGGCGCTTCTCTCCGCGCCTGAAAGCCCCAAGCCGGGCGATCCTGTCTTCGCCGGAAACGCCTATGAACTCGTCGCAAGCGGCGCCTACGCACTCGACGCCGCCGCGAAAATGGCCGCCGCCTCGAGCTACGAGATCGTCAATCTCGGCGATCGCGTGGAAGGCGAGGCGCGAGACGTCGCCGCAGCCCACGCAAAGCTCGCCCTCGATGCGAAAGCTGCCGGACGGCGCGTCGCGATCCTTTCCGGCGGTGAGACGACCGTCACATTCACGAAAGGCGCGGAAGGTGGATGCGGCGGGCGGAACCAGGAATATGCGCTGGCTCTTGCCATGGCCCTTCACGCCGCGCCCGGCATCGCTGCCATCGCAGGCGACACGGACGGCATAGACGGCGGCAACGGCGCAAGCGACGACCCGGCGGGCGCGCTCGTCCTGCCGACGACACTCGGTCGCGCCGAAACCCTCGGCCTTGATGCGGCCGCGTCGCTCAAATGCCACAATTCGGGTGGATTTTTCGCCGCGCTCGGCGATCTTGTCGTCACAGGCCCGAGTTACACCAATATCAACGACTTCCGCGCCATTCTGGTGGAAGGCAGGCCAGCATGAGGAGAGCCATCCAGTGATACGTCGGCGCAACGTCAAGATCATCGCAACCCTCGGGCCTGCTTCGAGCACCAAGGAAATGATCCGCGCGCTTTTCGACGCGGGCGCGGATGTCTTCCGGCTCAACATGAGCCACCTCAACCACGAAAATCTCCGCAAGGTTCACGGCCTCATCCGCGAGGTTGAAACGGAGGTTGAGCGGCCCATCGGCATCCTCGCCGATCTGCAAGGCCCCAAGCTCCGAGTCGGCGAGATCGAAGGCGGCGCCGTGATGCTGGAAGCGGGCGACAGCTTCCGCCTCGATCTCGACAAGACGCCGGGCACGAAGCTGCGCGCGCCGCTGCCCCACCCCGAGATCTTCGCCGCCGTCACCGCGGGCCAGAGCCTGTTGCTCGATGACGGCAAGATCCGCCTGCGCGTCACCAGGGCGGGCCCCGACTTCGCGGAAACGGAAGTCGTGGTCGGAGGGCGGCTGTCCAATCGCAAGGGCGTCAACGTCCCCGAGGCGGTGCTGCCGGTGAAGGCGCTGACGGAGAAGGATCTCTCCGACTTCGAGGCGGCCCTCAATCTCGGCGTGGACTGGGTCGCGCTCTCCTTCATCCAGCGGCCGGAGGACATGGCGGAAGCGCGCAAGATTGCGCGGGGCCGCGCTGCGGTGCTTGCCAAGATCGAGAAGCCGCAAGCCCTCGTCCATCTCGACGAGATCATCGACATTTCCGACGCCATCATGGTCGCGCGTGGCGACCTTGGCGTCGAACTGCCGCTGGAGCAGGTGCCCGGCTGGCAGAAGCGCATCACCCGGGCCGCGCGCCGCGCGGGCAAGCCCGTCGTCGTCGCGACGCAGATGCTCGAATCCATGATCTCGTCGCCCGTGCCGACACGCGCCGAAGTCTCCGATGTCGCCACTGCCGTTTTCGAAGGCGCCGACGCGGTCATGCTTTCGGCGGAGTCGGCCGCAGGCCAATATCCGATCGAAGCCGTGCGCACCATGAACAAGGTCGCGGAGTCGATCGAATCCGACCCCACCTATCCCGGCATCATCTATGCCCAGCGCAATGAGCCCGAAGCGACGGGCGCAGACGCCATCAGCGCAGCAGCGCATACGGTTGCCGACACGCTGAAGGCCGCCGCCATCGTCTGCTGGACGAATTCCGGTTCGACGGGCCTTCGCGCCGCGCGCGAGCGACCGCTCTTCCCCATCGTCGTGCTGACGCCCATCGTCGCCACGGCGCGCCGCCTCGCTCTTGTCTGGGGCCTGCACTGCGTCCTGACCGAAGACGCCAAGGATCTCGACGATGTCGCCGAGCGCGCCTGCCGCATCGCCTTCCGCGAAGGCTATGCCCAGCCCGGCCAGCGCATCATCGTCACCGCCGGGCTGCCGCTCGGAACGCCGGGCGCGACCAACATGCTGCGCGTCGCCTATGTGGGACGGAAGGGCGATCCGGCGGAGTGAGAGTGAGGCCCCGGCATCCTCAGAAGATGGCCACGGGCGCTTCGGGCTCCACGACATGCGTTCCCGCCCTCGGGGGCTCGCGGCGGGCGAGGCGTTCAAGCGCGTCGATCACAATGTCTGGGCGAACATAATGCGGCATGTGACCGACGCCGACGAGCTTGATGAGCTCGGAACCGCCGATCTGATCATGCAGCGCATAGGAATGGAGCTTCGCCCAGACCACCTTGTCGCGATTGCCCGTGACGATGATCGTCGGCACACGGATTTCCCCGTAGCGCCGGCTCTGCTGCACGAGATGTTCACGCAAGCGGCTTGAATCCGCGCTGTTCGCGCGGAAGTGCAAGGGCCGGAAGAGCAAGGGAAGGCCGATGCGCTGCGCATAACCCTCGGGCGCGGGATCGGGCGCAAAAACACCATCGACACTTGCTCTTGAAAGAAGCAATCCGCCCGGCACCGTCAGCAAACGAAGAAAGATCGCGCCGATAAGGGGCGTCGACACGATCCTGTGATACCAGGCAACATCGCCTTCCCAGACATGGGTCGCGCCGGAGAGCACAAGAAGCCCCGAAAGATCGTCCGGAAAATCAAGCGCCCAGGCCGTCGCCACCGCGCCGCCCCAGCTATGCCCCAGCAGGACAGGCCTTTCGAGGCCGATCTTTGCCGCCGCCTCGTGAAGCAGGCGCGCCTGCGCCGCCGGATCGCTGATGTCGCCGCTCGAAGGCCGCTCGCTCCAGCCATGGCCCGGCCGGTCGAAGGCGACGACGCGGTGGCGCTTGGAAAGTTCGGGCATCAAGCTCTCGAGCATGTCGCCCGCGTTCCCGCTCGCGCCATGCACCAGCACAATGGGCGCGCCTTCGGGCTCGGCAGGCCCCGCCTCGACGTAATGGATGAGCGCTCCATCGACTTCCACGAAACGTCCGCGCGGCGGATAGGCCCGCTCGACACGCGCCGAATAAAGGGCGGAGTAAAGCCCCAGCGCGACGACGAGACCAAGCAGGATTTCGATCAGAATCATGCGCCTAGATCCCCCGTCCCTCGACATCGAGAGTGAGCGCCTTCTCTGCGTCCGCCGCGCCCTCAAGCCATGGATCGATCTTCAGCGTACGCCGGTAGAGATCAAGCGCGCCTTTCTTGTCGCCCAGATCCTCGAGAATGATTGCGAGCGCACCCATGGCACCGAAATGGCGCGGCTCGATCTTGAGCAGGCGTTCGATATCCTTCAGCGCCGAGGCGTAATCGTCCTTGAGGATATAGACGGCGGCTCGCTTGTCCCACCCCTCCACGAAGTCGGGCGCGAGCGAGGTGACCTCGGTGAAATAGAAAAGCGCGCGGTCGAATTCTCCCGACTGGAGGGCATCGATCCCACGTCCCATCAGGAGATTGACGCTCGGACTGTCCGATTCCATCCAGATGCTGAAGATTGCGCTTTCGACCATGCGGGCCTCCGCCGCGCTCTTCGCATGGGCAAGCTTGTCGAAAAGCGAGTTGAGAGCGGCTTCGCGGTCGGGCGCCGCCGGTTCCTCTGTCTGAGGCGGCGCGGGATCGAGGGGAAGACCGGCCGCCCACGCGGCTCCGCACAGCGCATACTGCGCGAGGAGAGCGGCGGTGATGAAAAGCCGGCTCATTCGACGTTACCGCTCAGCTGTTCAGATCCTGCAGGGTGCAACCGTCGAATTCGACGATGTAGCCGGCGCCATAGGCCCGCGACGGCGTCTGGAAGCCCGGCTGGAACTGGCCGCCCAGCACGCGCCGCACGGTTTCGAGGCTGGTCATCGCGGTAAGGGTATAGCCCTCCGGCGTCTGAAGCTTCGAGACGACGCGATCGCCCGCCGCATTCACGGCCTCGCCAAGAAGCACGGCATGGCCGGCGCGGCGTTCGGCATCGGTGGGGCCTTCGGGCTGCGCGTCGATCTGGGCCTTGAGGCGCTTCTGCATGAAAGAGCGGCTGGCGAGCCAGCGCGTGAAGCCGCCCATATTTGCCATCTGTTCGAGCTGCGGACTCGCCTCGAAATAAACCGTGATGTTGGGAATGCCTGTCGAATGAAAAGCGGTCGAGACATCGCCCCAGCCGATGGCGATACCCTGTTTCGCCCCCTGGCCGAAATCGAACTCGCGGCGAAGTGGCTTCGCAACCGAGACGATCTCGCCGTCGCGGCGGACACGCGTTCCAAGACCGACGCTCTCGACGCCCGTCTTTGCGGTGCCACGCGACATTTGGCCGAGGCCCGCAATCGCAAGCGTCAGTTCCACCGCGTCAGGCATGCGCGCCTTCATGTGCGCGGCGAGACAATCGCTCGGCACCACGTCGAAGCCGACGCCGGGCAGAATCATGATGCCCGCCTCGCACGCTTCGGCATCGCGCGCCGCGCAGGCTTCGAAGACGTCAATCTCACCGGTGATGTCGAGGTAATGGGTTTTGGTCTTGATGCAGGCGTCGAGCATCGGCTTCGACGTATGCGCGAAAGGTCCGGCGATATGGAGCACCGCATCGACCTGCGAGAGCGCGGAGGTCAGCGCCGCCGTGTCGTCGAGGCTGAAGGCCTGATATTCGAAGCCGTGCTGGCCGGCGATCGATTTGAGACGCGCCTCGTTCCTGCCCGCGAGCAGCGGCTGCATCCCGAGCGCCTTGGCGGTGCGAGCCACGAGCTTGCCCGTATACCCGGTCGCGCCATAAATCATGAACCTGGCCGTCATCGCTCACCGTCTCCCCTGCTTCGACGATGCACCGACTATAGCCTGTTTCGTTCAGCCGACGAGTCCGCGCGCGGCGAGATCCTCCTGCAGGCTCCCTGCACTCTCGAAATGATGGGTATGGAAGCCGAGCTTCGCCGCCGCATCCACATTGCGGCGCGAATCGTCGATGAAGAGCGCCCTCCCGGGCACGAGGCCCGTCCGCTCGATCAGGATTTCGAAGATGCGCGGATCGGGCTTCACCACCCCCTCATCGCCGGAAACGACTGTCGTCCGGAAGCGTTTCAGTTCCGGATAGACCTCCCTGAGATAGGCGAAGGTTGGCGTCGGCATGTTGGTGAGCCCATGGAGCGCGATACCACCGTCGCCAAGCGCATGAAGGAGATCGACTGTACCTGGCACACGACCGGGAATCATCTCGTGATAACGGCTCCCCCACATATCGATGAGATCGGTGTGCTCAGGGTGCTGCGCCTTCAGCCTCGCGCCATTCTCCTCGAAGGAAACGCCATAGTCGTGCGCGAGATGCCAGTCGAGCGTGCAAACATTAGAGAGGAAATGCTCCACTTCCGCTTCGCTGGCGAAAATCTTCCGATAGAGATGGCGGGGATCCCATTCGATCAGGACGTTGCCGATGTCAAAGACGACCGTATCGATTCCGCTCACCCGTGGCCCCCAAAACGAAAAGGCCGCACCCGGAGGCGCGGCCTTTGTTCGACAACAAACGCAAAGCCCGTAAGGCCCATGCGCCGATCCCCGATTAGCCCTGGCGGGCCTTGTAGCGGGGATTCGTCTTGTTGATGATGTAGATGCGGCCCTTGCGACGGACCAGGCGGTTGTCGCGGTGGCGATTACGCAGCGATCTCAACGAGTTACGGATCTTCATGATAAACCTTCGGGCGCTTTGTCTCGGATGGGGGCAGTGCGATCGGCCAATAATGACCCCGCCTCCGGTCCCCCGGAGCGCCCTTGGATTGGCGCGGAACCTAAGGGGCAGACCCTTGCCTGTCAACTGGAAGCTGGGGTCTTTCGGCACCCATGGGCCTGTCCCCGGAAATGGCCTCATTCCGCCGCTTTTCCTCGCGGGAAAATCGGGCTAGACCATGGCCCAACTCGAAAATGGCGCGGGCGTCACTTTGGCGTCCGCCAAGCACATCCGGTTCCCATGGCGTTCGAAAAACCCAACACCTATCTGACGGACCCCGCCGTCCGGTCCATCCCGGACGAAGACGTCATCCGCCACCAGCCGCTCTGGTTCAGCGAAGCGCTGGCCGCGCCCCGCGAAAGCCGGCGGCTGACCGTCGACGGCGCGAGCATCCACTACCTGCGCTGGGGCAATGACGATCCGAACCGGCCGGGCATTCTCTTCGTGCATGGCAATGGCGCCCATGCCGAATGGTTCTCCTTCATCGCGCCGCTGCTGACCGACCGCTACAACGTCGCCGCCATGGATCTCGGCGGCATGGGCGATAGCGACTGGCGCACGAGCTGTACGCGCGAGAGCTTCGCGCATGAGATCGGCCAGGTGGCGCTCAATGCCGGGCTCGGACCGAAGCCGGTCGTGGTCGGCCATTCCTTTGGCGGCTTCGTCACCCTGATTGCCGGCAAGCATTACAGCGAGAAACTCGGCGGACTCATTCTCGCCGATTTCACCGTACGTTCCCCGGTGCGCGAATGGTTCCTCAACGATCCGCTCCGCAGGCCGACGCGCATCTATCCCGATTTCGAGACTGCGAAGGCGCGCTTCCGCCTCGCGCCGCTTCAACCCTGCGCCAATGGCTTCATCGTCGATTATATCGGCGGCCTGAGCCTCCGCGAGGTGAAGATCGGCGAGAATCCGGGACGACGCCCCTCGACCGAGGCCGGCTGGACATGGAAGTTCGATGCCGAGATGTTCAACGGCTTGCGCATGGGCGACGATCATTCGGAGATCTACAAGAACCTCGCCTGCCCCGCCGCGACGATGTTCGGCCTCGAAAGCAAGGACTACGATCCGGAGAGCGTCGCTTTCCTGCGCGAACTGGCACCGGAAAAGCCGGTCTTCGCCATTCCCGGCGCACAGCATCACATCATGCTGGATCAGCCCCATGCCTTCGCCAGCGGCGTCGCGGCGATGATGGCGCAATGGGAAGCGGAAGGATCGCTCGGCCCCGTCCAACGCTGATGAGGCAGCGAAGCCGGATCAAAGGGGAATGAACTCCCCCTTCTCGGCGGCGTAGTCCTCGCCGGTATTTCCGCCATCGTCTCCGGTGTCCGTGAAACTGTAGATGGTCGCACCGAGAATGCCGTCGCCGTTTTCACCGTCTTCGGCGAGCGGAAGGATGATGCGCTCGCCCATGACGATACGCCGTGCATGCGAGAAGACGGCGCCTTGCCCATGATAACAGGCGGGTTCGGTCACGACGCGCCGATGACGGGCTATGAGCGTCTCGCCGCCGCGATTCCTGAAAAACTCATCCGCCGTCTTCCCGCGCAGATTCTCGCCGAAGGCCTGGATGATTTCTTCACCGGCCAGGCGACCGACAAAGACATCCGTCAGGGCATCATATTTCCACGACCAGATCAGAGGCAGGTGCCGGGCGATCGCGCGCGGACTTATGTCCGACCACCCCGGCATTCTGCGGTGCCCACGCGCCTCGTTCCAATGGATTGCCACATCACGTAATGCACCGTCGGAAATTCGTCTCAACAATTCATCAAACGCCACATCGAATCTCTTGATCGCTTTCAATATCGGCGAACGATAACAGGAAACCGGTGAATTGGCGTCTGCGGCAACTGAGCGTGGCCCCTACTGGATGCCTATGCCCTCTTCCTCGTCTTCGTACTCGTCCGCCGATTGCTGCAGGTCGCGCATCAGGGGGTGGAAGAGCGCGAAGACGAGAATGCCCAGGACGAGCAGGGCGCCGACGATGAAGGGCGCCTGATGCATGCGTTCATAGACATTGAAGCCGATGAACGAGTTCAGGAAGATGAAGGGCGTCAGGATCATGCCGGTCGCGGACGTGCCCGCGATGAAGCCCGCCATCGCGCCCTGGTCGCGATGCGACACGGAAAGCGAGGCGCCCGCCTGTAGGCCGGGGCGCAGCAGACCGAAGCCGAGGCCCGACAGCGTCAGCGCTGTGACGAGGATTCCGTAGGAAAAGCCCGCGATCAATCCGAGGAAGGAAAAGATCGTGATGATGGCGCCCCAGCGCAGCAGCCACTGAACCGAGAGGTTGAAGCGCTGGATCAGGCCGATCTGCGCGAAGAGCGCGGCGATTGCCATGGCCATGAGGCCGACGCTCACCATCTGCGTCGCGTCGTCGAGCTTCAGATGCAGCATGTCGATGAAGTAGAAGGCGCAGAGCTGCATCACGATCGACTGCGCGAAGCTCAGCGTGATGCTGATCGCGACCCATGGCAGCGCGCGACGGTCGTACCACCTCAGGCCCGTCTTGCGTTCCTGCATTTCGGAAACGCGGTTCGAGGGCCGCATGCGTTCGGGCAGATAGAACCAGATGAGGCCGGCGCTGACATAGGCGAGAAGGGCCACGGCGTAAAAGGGCGCGACGACATGGATGACGGCGAAGGCCGCGGCTACGCCGGGGCCTATCGCCGTGCCGATGCCGAAGGCGGCGCCGAGCGAGGCGACGCCCGATGCGCGCTCCGACCGCGTGGTCCGGTCGGCGACATAGGCCTGCGCCGCCGACCCGTTGCCGGAGCCGAGACCCCCGAAGATCGAGCGGGCCACAAGCAACATGGGAAAGAGAAGGCTGACATGGATCCAGCCTTGCAGCCCGACAAGGACCAGCGAGGCAAAGATCGTCGTCGAGATGGCGAAGGCGAGAAGGCCGATCATCATGATCGGCTTGCGGCCGACAACGTCGCTGCGCCGCCCCCAGAAGGGGCTGGTCACGATCCAGAGGAACGACGACAGCGAATAGATCATCGTCGTCTCGAATTCGCTCATGCCCAGACGCCGCGCGATGGGCGGCATGACGGCATAAACGAGGGTCTGGCCCATGCCGCCTGCGAGCTGGCACAGGAAAAGTATCTGAAAGGCGCGTTTTCGTTCGGCGGGCGTGGTGACGCTGCCATCGGAGAATGATGTCGCCGAACTGGCCGGGAGCGGCGTTGCCGTCGCGGCGGTTTCCTCTGTCGTCATAGGGGCCTCTGCCGGGCCTTTTGAATGTCGCCCTGATTTACGTGAATTGCAGAGCCGCGCCAATGGGTGCGTTCAACTTTTTGTGTTTGGTAACTTTTTGTGTGCGGGAGCCGCAGATCGCCGCTTGTTATCCGGCCCGACTGCCCTAACCTCCCGCAAAAGACATTCGATACCCGGGGAGGGGACCCATGGAATTGTCACTCAGCGCGCGGGATTCGGCGTTCCGCGACGAAGTACGCCGCTTTCTCGACGAAAAGCTGATGCCCGACCTGCGCGAGACGGGCAAGCTGATGACCAGCGTCTATGCCGATTACGACACGACCATGCGCTGGCATGGAGCGCTTTATGAAAAGGGCTGGGTGGCCCCCGCCTGGCCGGTCGAATATGGCGGCTGCGACTGGACCGTCATGCAGCACTACATCTTCGCCAGCGAATTCGCGACCGCGGGCGCGCCGCCCCTTTCGCCCATGGGTGTCGGCATGTGCGGGCCGGTGCTGATCGGCCACGGCTCGCCGGAGCAGAAGGCCTATTACCTGCCCCGCATCCTTTCGGGCGAGGATTTCTGGTGTCAGGGCTATTCGGAACCCGGATCAGGCTCCGATCTCGCCAGCCTGCAGATGAGCGCCGTCGACATGGGCGACCATTTCCTCTGCAACGGCTCGAAGATCTGGACGACGCATGCGAATTACGCCAACCGCATCTTCAACCTCGTCCGCACCTCGAAGGAAGACATTCCCCAGCGCGGAATCACCTTCCTGCTGATCGACATGGACACGCCGGGCGTGAAGGTGGAGCCGCTCATCATGCTGTCGGGCGAGCATATCCAGAACCAGGTCTTTTTCATGGACGTGAAGGTTCCCAAGGCCAATGTCGTCGGCAAGGTCGGCCAGGGCTGGACGGTGGCGAAATATCTGATGGAGTTCGAGCGCGGCGGTCATGCCTATGCGCCCGGTCTTCATGCGCGGCTGAAGCGCATTCGCGCGATGGCGGCGGAGGAACGCGGATCGGATGGGCTGCGCCTTATTGACCAGGCGGATTTCGCCGCGAGGCTCGCAAGTGCGGAGGTCGAGATCACGGCGCTCGAATTCACCGAGCACCGCATCATGTCGGCGCTTTCGCAGGGCGGCGCGCCGGGACCGGAATCCTCGCTGCTCAAGACGCGCGGTACGGAACTGTCCCAGCATCTCACCGAACTCGCGCTCGAAGCCATTGCGCATTACGCCCTGCCCTATCAACCCCACGCGACGCATCCCGGCGGCCCCGTGCCGGGCTTCACGCCGCCCAAGGGCAACGCAACGCCCGTCGGCCCACAACATAGCTGGCCCGTCACATCGAAATATCTGAACGACCGCGCGGGCTCGATCTATGCGGGCACGAATGAAATCCAGCGCAACATCATGGCAAAAGCCGTACTCGGACTTTGAGGCAGTAACCCATGCATATCGACGACGCGCTCAGGGCGCGGAAATCCATCCGCGCCTTCAGGCACGATCCGGTCCCGCTCGACCTTGTGAAGGAAATTCTCGAAACCGCTTCGCTCTCTCCCTCCGGCACCAACGTCCAGCCCTGGAAGGTGCATGTGGTCGCGGGCGAAGCGCGACAGAAGCTCATCGAGGAAGTGCTCGCCCATCGCGAGACCAGTCCGGCCGATGCGGGCGCGGAATTCACCCGTGTCTCCAAGCGCAAGGAGCCTTTCCTGTCGCGCATGAGGAAGCTCGGCAAGGACATGTATTCGCTGCTCGGCATTCCCAAGGGCGACCAGGCGGCAAACTGGCGCCAGTGGGGCCGCAACTACGAGTTCTTCGACGCGCCGGTCGGCCTCATCTTCTCGGTCGACAAGGATCTCGGGCCCATGGGCTTCGTCGATATCGGCATCTATATGCAGACGCTCATGCTCGTCGCGAAGTCGCGCGGCCTCGACACCTGCGCGCAGGGCGCATGGAACAATTACTGGTCAGTTACGCGCCGCATCCTCGATATTCCAGAGGAGGAATACATCGTCTGCGGCATGTCGCTCGGCTATGCCGACGAGACGGCCCCGGTCAACACGCTCGTTTCCGAGCGCGAACCGCTGTGGAGCTTCGCGAGCTTTCGCGGCTTCGATTGATCAGAATCGGAAGGGATCAGTGCTGCCCGATATGGGTGGTGGTAAGGGTCTTTGCCGGGGGCGGCGCATGGGGGATGGCAGGCGAGGCATCCGCCGCCTCAGGCGCGCCGACGACAAAAAGAACGGGCCCGGAGGGGCTTGCAAGGAGCGGTACGGGATCTGCCATGCCGCCCGCGAGATTGCTCATCACCACCTGACCGCTCATGTCGACCATGGTCGTGGGGGCCGAAGCCGCGGCCGCCCCGGCGGCACGGGCGCTCGCAACGCCCGCAAGGGCGAAGGACAGGACGAGGGAACCTGCAAGGCGCGTGATGCTCATGTCTGAGATATAGAGGTTCCGGCCGAAGCTTCAAGCCGCTCAAATACGATCACACCACTGTTCACCGGCTCACCTTGGCCATGCCTGCCCCCGCGTCTATCCTCGTGGCAATGAGACAATCACAAAAGGGAGGTTCTTCATGGCGGAATATCCGCGCCCGCTTCCCCTGCCGACGCCCGAAACCCAGCATTTCTGGGACGGATGCAAGGCAGGCGAGCTTCGGCTTCAGCGCTGCACCGACTGCACGCATACCTATTTCCCGCCGCGGCCCTTCTGCCCGGCCTGCTCCTCGCGCAAGGTCGAGGTCTTCAAGGCCTCCGGCAAGGCGACGCTTTACAGCTACATCATCAATCATCGTCCGAGGCCTGATTTCGGCGACCAGCCGCATTCGATCGCGGTGGTGACGCTCGAAGAAGGTCCGCGCATGATGACGAACATCATCGAATGCCCGCAGACGCCGGAGGCTCTCCAGCTCGACATGCCGCTCGAAGTCATCTTCGAGAAGGCGAGCGAAGAGATCAGCCTGCCGAAGTTCAAGCCGGCGCCAACACCGGCAAGGAAATAAGGCGATGAAGCAGAAAACAGTAGCGGTCGTCGGCGCAGCCGAAACGACCGAGATGGGCAAGATTCCCGGCACCTCGCAGCTCATGCTTCATGCCGATGCCGCATTGAACGCGATGCGCGATGCGGGCCTCACCGCAAAGGACATCGACGGCATTGCGACGGCGGGCGACAGCCCGGTCGAGATTGCGCAATATCTCGGCATCACGCCGACATGGGTAGACGGCACCAGCGTCGGCGGCTGTTCCTTCATGCTGCATGTCCGCCATGCGGCGGCGGCGATCAATGAAGGCCTCTGCAACACAGTTCTCATCACGCATGCCGAATCCGGCCGCTCACGTGTCGGGGCGCGCAAGTTCAGCCGCGATCCGGCAAGCCAGATGGGCCAGTTCGAAGTGCCCTATGGCGTGACGACGCCGCCGACCATGTTCACCATCCCTGTGCTGCGCTACATGAAGGAAGTGGGCGTCACCGAGGAAGACCTCGCCATGGTCGCCGTGATCCAGCGCGAATGGGCGGCGAAGAACCCGCGCGCGACATTCCACGATCCGATCAGCGTCGACGACGTTCTCAATTCGAAGATGATCGCCTGGCCCTTCCGGATCCTGATGTGCTGCCTCGTCACCGATGGCGGCGGCGCACTGATCCTCACCAGCGCCGACCGCGCGAAGGACTTCCCGCAAAAGCCGGTCTATATCCTCGGCACGGGCGAAAGCTGCGAGACGCCGTTGATCAGCCAGATGGAAGACTTCACCACGTCGAAGGCCTTCCGCGTCTCGGGTAAAAAGGCTTTCGCGGAGGCGGGCATCACGCATAAGGACGTCGATCACCTGATGATCTATGACGCCTTCGCGCATCTGCCGCTTTATGGGCTCGAAGACCTCGGCTTCTGCGGGCGCGGCGAAGCGGCCGCCTTCATACGCGAGCGCAACACCGCGCCGGGCGGCAAGCTGCCGCTGAACACCAATGGCGGCGGGCTCTCCTACATGCATTCCGGCATGTACGGCATGTATGCGCTTCAGGAAAGCGTGCGGCAGATGCGGGGCATTGCGCCCGCGCAGGTGCCGGGCGCGAAGATCTCCATCGCGCATGGCGTCGGCGGCATGTTCGCCGCGTCGGGCACCATCGTCTTCTCGAACGAGAAGCCGTAAGGAAAGAAGAGGCCGCCATGAATCTCGCAAAGCCGCGTATCGATGTCGGCCTCTTCACCAACAATCTCGAAGCCATGCTCGCCTTCTATCAGAAGGAAGTCGGGCTCCCCTTCGATCATGTGTTGCCGCTCGGCGGCGGGCGTCAGCAGCATCGCCACGATCTTCTCGGCTCCGTCCTCAAGATCAATGCGAGCCGCGAGCCCATCGCCGAACGCGCGCCGTCGGGCTATCGCGAATTGCTGATCGCGCGGGAAGGGCTTCTCGGGCCGAAGCGCCTCACCGATCCGGACGGAAACCTCGTCACGCTGGTGCCGCCGGGCGCCTTCGGCATCACGCGCATCGGCGTGAAGCTCGGCGTGCGCGACACCGCCGCTCACCGCCGTTTCTATGCCGTCGCGCTCGGGCTTCCCGATGTGCCGGAAGCGGGAGGCGACAGCTTCCTCTGCGGCGACAGCGTCATCCTCATCGAGAACGATCCCGGGGCTCCCTCCGACGCGAGCATGGAGGGAACCGGCTTTCGCTATCTCACCATCCAGGTCTTCAAGACCGACGAAGAGCATGCGGGGATTCTCTCACGTGGCGGACGCGAAGGTCTTGCGCCCCAGACGCTCGGCAGCGTCGCCCGCATCTCTTTTGTGCGTGACCCCGATGGAAACTGGATAGAAATTTCGCAACGTGCCTCACTAACGGGCAGCCTCGACTGAAAGCGCGGCCAAATCCTCGCGCGCGGCATTTTCCGCTAGACTGTCTGCCATCGACGGGCGAAAGACAGGCGACATAAGCGCGAAGGAGCAGAGAAAATGGAAGGCGTCACAGTCATCACGCATCCGCTGGTTCAGCACAAACTCAGCATCATGCGTGACAAGAACACCTCGACCGCCGGCTTCCGCCAGCTCCTGCGCGAGATCGCGGTTCTGCTCTGCTACGAAGTCACGCGCGACCTCAAACTCACAACCCGCGCCATCGAAACACCGCTGGTCGAGATGGAAGCGCCGATGCTCGCGGGCAAGAAGCTCGTCTTCGCGTCGGTGCTGCGCGCGGGCAATGGCCTCCTGGAGGGCATGCTCGAGCTTGTGCCCTCGGCACGCGTCGCCCATATCGGCCTTTATCGTGACCACAAGACGCTTCAGGCGGTCGAATATTATTTCAAGGCGCCGGACGATCTCGGCGACCGGCCGGTCATCGTCGTCGATCCGATGCTTGCCACTGCCAATTCTGCGATTGCCGCCGTCGAACTGTTGAAAGGCCGTGGCGCCAGGGATGTTCGCTTCGTCTGCCTGCTGGCGGCACCCGAGGGCGTGCAGAAATTCCGGGCGGCGCATCCGGAAGTGCCGCTTTTTACGGCTGCTATCGATAGCCATCTCAACGAAAATGGATATATCGTTCCGGGGCTCGGAGATGCGGGGGACCGGCTTTACGGAACGAAATAATCCCCGCCCAAGAGGGAGAACGACGTGGCCTACAACAAGATCGAGGTGAACCGCATCGCGGGCGCACTTGGCGCGGAAATCCTTGGCGTCGATCTCTCGCGCGAACTCGACAACGAGACCTTCGACGACATCCACCGGGCCTTCCTCGACCATCAGGTCATCTTCTTCCGCGACCAGCAGATCAGCCATGAGCAGCACAAGGCTTTCGGCCGGCGCTTTGGAACGCTCAATATCCACCCCTATGTGAAGGGCATGGACGGGCATCCGGAGATCATGCAGATCGTCAAGGAGCCGGACGACAGGGTGAATTTCGGCGGCGGCTGGCACTCCGACATGTCCTTCCTCGAAGAGCCCGCACTCGGCTCGATCCTCTATGCGAAAGAGGTTCCGCCCTTTGGCGGCGACACGCTCTGGGCCAACCAGTATCTCGCCTATGAGACGCTTTCGGACGGCATGAAGGCAATGCTCGAAGGGCTTCGCGCGGTCCACACGGCCAAGGGCGAATATAGCGAGCGGGGTCATTCGGCACAGAAGCGCAAGTCGATGGAAGTCGCGACTGCCGGCGACGACGTGCCCTCATATGAGCATCCCGTGGTGCGGACGCATCCCGAGACGGGCCGCAAGGCGCTCTACGTCAACCCGGCCTTCACCGAGAAGTTCGTCGGCATGACGCGCCGCGAGAGCAGGCCGCTCCTGAACTTCCTCTTCGAGCACTGCACGCAGGAAGGCTTTACCTGCCGCTTCCGCTGGACGAAGAACGCCATCGCCTTCTGGGACAACCGCTGCACCCAGCATTTCGCGCTCAACGACTATCATGGACACCGGCGCCACATGGAGCGCGTCACGGTGAACGGCGACCGCCCCTTCTGACGAGGCCCCTTCGCCAAATTCACTTTGAAACACCGAGTTCAGCCTGCATCATGCGGGCGGGCGAGTCGCGCGTGACAGAGGCTGCGCGGCTCTTTGGGGGTTCAAGGCCGGGGATGGGCATGACCGGACGCATATATCGGGCAGCGCTGTGCGCCGCCGCCATTTTCACGCTTTCCATCATTTCCGCCGGGCCGCTTCGCGCAGAAGCGCCGGGCCTGCCCGCGCCGTCCGACCCGGCGGCGCGCGGACTTGCCATTGCGCAGGAGAGCGACAAGCGCGACCGGGGCTGGGGCGACGCCAAGGCCGACATGAAGATGGTACTCACCAACGCCTCCGGGGAGACGAGCGAACGCGCGTTGCGCTTCATGATGCTCGAAAATACCGATGGCGACGGCAACTGGAGCCTGATGACCTTCGACAAGCCCGCAGACATCGAAGGAACCGCGCTTCTCACCTATCCCCATGTGAAGGAAGCCGACGAGCAATGGCTCTATCTTCCGACGGTGAAGCGCGTGAAACGCATCTCGTCGGCGAACAAGTCGGGTCCCTTTGTCGGCAGCGAATTTGCCTTCGAGGATTTCTCCGCGCAGCAGGTCGGCAAGTTCACCTACAAATGGCTCAGAGACGAGCCATGCGGCGACCGAACCTGCCATGTGGTCGAGCGCACGCCGCAATATGAGGATTCCGGCTATACGCGCCAGGTCGTCTGGATCGACACGACCGATTATCTGTTCCGCAAGACCGACTTCTACGACCGCAAGGACAGCCTCATCAAGACGCTCACCTATCAGGACTACAAGCTTTACGACAACAAGTTCTGGCGGCCCGGCGAACTCGCCATGGCGAACCACGAAACCAAGAAGTCGACGCGCCTCATCTGGCAGAGCTATGCCTTTCATACCGGCCTGACGAAGGATGATTTCTCCACGGCGAGCCTCGAAAGGGCGCGCTGATGGCGAAGTCGAGCCGGGCGGCATTCTTCGCGGTCATCGCGGCACTCGCTCCCGCCTGCGCGCATGCGGAGGATCTCTCGCTGCGCGGCACGATCGAGCCAGAGCTGCGTCTCTTCACGCAATCGGCGAGCAGCGCCCGCCAGAAGGACACGGATATGTCCGTGTCGGGCGAGTTGACCGGCAAATACATGTGGGGCGACGGCGACCAGTCGCTCATCGTCACGCCTTTCGCGCGGCTCGACCAGCGCGACAGCCGCCGCACTCATTGGGATCTGCGCGAGGCGCGCTACGGCCTCGTCATGGGCAAGTGGGAAGTGCGGCTCGGCTTCGACAAGGTGTTCTGGGGCGTCACGGAGGCGGTTCATCTCGTCGACGTCATCAACCAGACCGACATCATTGAAGATCCGGTGAAGCAGGAGGCCCGGCTTGGACAACCCATGCTGCGCATTCGCACGACGCAGGATTTCGGCACCTTCGACGCTTTTCTTCTCCCCTATTTTCGGGAGCGCGACTTTCCCGGCATCAACGGGCGGCCTGCCTACGACATCCCCGTCGACATGGACCTCACGCGCTATGAAAGCTCGCGCAAGGAGCGCCATATCGACGGCGCGTTCCGCTATTCGCATCATCTCGGCGATATCGATTTCGGCGTCGGCTATTTTCAGGGCACAAACCGCGACCCCATTCTCACGCCTGCGCTCAGCTCGGGTGGCGACCTCGTTCTCTCGCCCTATTATGCCCAGATGAAGCAGGCTTCCATCGACGCACAGGCGACGAAGGGCGCATGGCTCTACAAGTTCGAAGGCTATTGGCGCCGCGAACTCGACCGCGAATACGAGGCGGCGACCGGCGGCGTGGAATACACCTTCTACGGCGCCCTCGGCACGGAAGGCGATGTCGGCGTCGTTGCCGAATATGCGCTGGACAGCCGCGGCCTCATGGCGCGCGATCCTTATGAAAACGACGGCTTCCTCGCATTGCGCTGGACGGCGAATGATGAAGCTTCCACGAGCTTCCTCGGCGGCGCGGTCGTCGATGCCGAAACCGGCGCAATGGGCTTTCGCTTCAAGGGCGAGCGCAGGCTCAGCGACGATTATCGCCTGTCGGCGGAAGCCTATTTCTTCGGCAATGTGCCTCGGCCCGATCCGATCTACAGCATCGCCGATGACAACTACCTGCAATTCCGTATCGCGCGTTTCTTCTGATCGGCTCCGTTGCGAACAAGTTTCCGACGGCACACGAGAAAAAGCGTTTAGACTTTCGGTGCAGGATATCCCCTCCTCTTCTGTCGCTCATGCAATAACGAGCCGATGCACCTGACCGAGCTTCTTTACTTCATCACGGCCTTCGGCGATCAGGCGGTCGTCCTGCCCTTCGCAATCGCCGTCGCCATCGTGCTGGCCGCGACTAGCGGACGACCGACTGCGCTCGCATGGTGCGTGGCGCTTGCCGCCTCATTGGGCGGCTCGCTCATTGCCAAGATCATCTTCATTTCCTGCGGCCATCTCCTGCCTGGTCTGGACATCAGAAGCCCAAGTGGACACACGACCGCAGCAATCGCCGCCTATGGCGGCTTTGCGACACTCTGGGCAAAGCTCGCGCGCACCCGCTGGACGCGCGCGTTTTTCGCCGCTGGCGCCATTGCGTCCTGTAGCGCCATCGCCGCCTCGCGCATCCTCCTTCACATGCACAGCGCGCCGGAAGTCCTGCTCGGCGCGCTGATCGGGCTTGCAGCGCCCATCATTCTCTATCGTACCAAACCGGCAGCCTCGGAGCTTCGCGCCGAACCGACGCTGCTCCTCCTGTTCATGCCCTTGTGCCTCGTTTTCTTCCTTCACGGGACGGCCTTGCCGATCGAGAGCAAGATCGACGAGATATCGAAGGCGCTATCGGCCTTGCTCGGAATCTGCAGCTGACGCGTTCGCAAAGTCCCATAGCGGGTAGCCCTCGCCATCCGATTTCGATAAACCAGTGATCCAGACTTGAATCCCGGCTGTATCAGCAAAAGCATCGCGAATAGCGAGCCGTTCAGAAACGGCCCCGGAGAGGCGGATCATGGCGAAAGCAAAGACGAAGAAACCCCAAAAGGTTGCGAAGCCGACACAGGCTGAGGTCGAAGAGGCCGTGCGCACCATGCTGCGTTGGGCCGGAGAAGACCCTACTCGCGAAGGGTTGATCGACACGCCGGGACGCGTCGCGCGTTCCTATCGCGAACTCTTCTCCGGCTACGACGTCGATCCGCGCGCCTATCTGGAGCGCGTCTTCGAAGAAGTCGGCGGCTATGACGAGCTGATCGTCATGCGGAACATTCGCGTCGTCAGCTTCTGCGAGCACCACATGCTGCCGGTGACGGGCTATGCCCATGTCGGCTACCTGCCGTCGAACCGCGTCGTCGGCATCTCGAAGCTTGCCCGCGTCGTGCATGGCTTCGCGCGACGTTTCCAGATTCAGGAAAAGCTCACGGCCGAGATCGCACGCACGATTTTCGAAGTGCTCGAACCGCGCGGTGTCGGCGTCGTCATCCAGGCCGAACATGCCTGCATGACCATGCGCGGCGTGAACTCACCGGAAGCAACACTCAGCACCAGCCATCTCATCGGCGCGGTGCGCGACGACCCGAAGACGCGCGGGGAATTCCTGCGCATGACGATGGATCACCATCACTGAGAAAATAGGAAGGCCCCGCACTGTCGAAACAGGCGGGGCCTTTTTGCGTCTCGGCGGATCAGCTCGTCAGCGTTTGATCTTGGATATCTTCGAGCCTTCGATGCTGACGCCCGCCATCAATCCCTGCTGATTGAAGATGAAGGCATAGGCATCTTCCTTAAGCGTGGAGGTTGAAAGATTCTTCGCCGCGCCCGCGTCGACAACAACCACCGTCGGACCGACGCCGATTTCCCAGCCCGACGACTTGTCGAGATAAGCGACCGCCTTCTTCGTCATCAGGAAGACGACATAACCATAGGACTGCGCACCCGCCTGCAGGCCCCATGAGCCGGTAACGGAGTTGTAGTAGTCGACGACGCGACCGTTCTTGCGCAGCACACCTT
>DAIEIL010000204.1 GCA_027352645.1 Rhodobiaceae bacterium
AGCGCTCCAGCAGCGTCTTTGCAATGAAGAAGCCGAGGCCCATGCCTTCGTGTTCGCTGCCGGGCTCGTTTGAGCGTGCGACACGAGGTCGCGTCGTCACATAGGGTTCGCCGATCTTCTCGATCACGTCGGGCGCGAAGCCCGGCCCGTCATCCATGATCGAGATGGCGATGTTGCGGCGGTCATAGACCACGGTGACGGCGACTTCGGCATGGGCGAAATCGGCGGCGTTCTCGATGAAGTTGCCGAGGCCGTAGAGTATCTCGGGCCGGCGCCAGATTTCCGGCTCCGGCACGTCCGCTTCGCCGGCCTCGACGGAAATCCGGAAGGCCACATCCATGTCGCGATGCGGTTTGACGATCTCATCCAGCAGCACATGGAGCGGCAGGCGCGAATACAGCGCATCCTCGCCCTTCGGCTCGCGCGAAAGCTTCGACAGAATGTCCTTGCAGCGTTCGGCCTGGCTGCGCAGCAGTTCCAGATCTTCCGTCATCTCTTCGGGGCTCAGTCCGCCGCGCTGCAATTCCTTGGCGACAAGCGAGATCGTGCCGAGGGGCGTGCCGAGTTCATGCGCGGCCGCTGCGGCAAGACCGTCGAGCGCGGAAAGGCGCTGCGCACGAGCCAGCACGAATTGCGTCGCCGACAGGGCCGCCGACATGCGCCGCGACTCCTGCGAGATGCGCCATGCATAGGCCGCCATGAAGCCGAGGCCGAGCGAAATCGCCGTCCAGTGCCCGACGATATAAAGCGAGGGCAGGGCGATGGGTTCGCCCGGCCGCCAGGGCAGGGGCATGTGGAAGAAGGCCAGCAGCGTCACATAGATGAAAGAGAGCGAGAGCAGCGCAATGGTGCTGCGGAACGAAAGCGTCGTCGCCGAGATCGTCACCGGCGCCATGAAGAGAAGCGCGAATGGATTCTGCAATCCGCCCGTGAGGAAGAGCAGCACCGCAAGTTCCATCAGGTCGATGGCGAAATAGACCGCCGCCTGCCAGTCCGGCAGGCGCACCGTCGTGCGGTAGCGATGGGTGAGAAAGACATTGAGCCAGGCGGAGGCGGCGATCGCCGTCAGGCAAAGCCCGAGCGGCAGCGGAAATCCCATACCGAAATGGACGATGAGAATGGCCGCGAGCTGACCGCCAAGCGCCAGCCAGCGCAGCAGCACCAGCGTCTGCAGGCGCACACGGCCCGCCTCGGAGCCGACATCCGCGCTTCCGCTGGCGAGGAAACGCTGCCTCAGCCAGTCCATGCTCCCGCGGTCTTCGACAATAGCCATGATGATTTCCCGTCTCGTTCGGCGGGAGTGTAGCGCGGCGCGCGCGCCGCCTCATCTACGCAAAGTTACGCAGTGGTTCAGTTGTGCGGCGTTCATTCGTTCGAGGGCCAGCCCTTGAGCCGCCGCGTCTCGCCGATCGACATGATCCATACGTCGTTGGGCGCGAAGCCCTTTTCGGCGCCCGCCTTGAGAAAGCGCTCCGGCGGCTCGAAAGGCGGCTCGACGGTGAGAAGCACCGTGCCCCAATGCATGCCGACGACGCGCCGCGCCTTGAGGTCGAGGCCCATCTGCACCGCCTCTTCGGGGTTCGCGTGAGAGGCCTTCATCATTGCGCGGGGCTCGTAGGCGCCGATACCGAGGAGGGCTGTGTCGAAGGGCCCGTATTGCTCGCCAATTTCCTTGAAGACGGAGGCATAGCCCGAGTCGCCGCCGAAGAAGAGCTTGTGGTCCGCGCTTTCAAGCGCGAAGCCCGCCCAGAGCGTGCGATTGGTGTCGAGCCCGGTGCGGCGGGACCAGTGCACCACAGGGAGCGCCGTGACCTTGACGCCCTTGATCTTGTGGCTCTGGTGCCAATCGAGTTCGACGACGTTTGGAAAGCCGCGCTCATGGAAGAAAGAGGCAAGCCTGAGCGGCACGACCACCGTCATGTGCGACTTGTTCGGCAGCCGCGCCAGCGCGCGCTCGTCGAGGTGGTCGTAATGATTGTGGCTGACGATGAGCAGGTCGATGCGCGGCAGCGCCGACATGGGCACACCGCATTTGACGAAGCGGCGGGGGCCGAGGCCCGCCGGGCCCGCATAGGTGGTGAGATAGGGATCGGTGAGCACGTTGAGCCCGCCGATGCGGATGAGAAAGGCGGCATGGCCGAGCCAGGTGAGGAAATCGCCCGGCGCTTCGACATGCTCGTCGAGGGCGCGCACCGCCG
Organism: Rhodobiaceae bacterium; assembly: GCA_027352645.1. Taxonomy (GTDB): domain Bacteria; phylum Pseudomonadota; class Alphaproteobacteria; order Parvibaculales; family Parvibaculaceae; genus Parvibaculum. The sequence goes on from DAIEIL010000204.1 coordinate 2,199, forward strand.
TTTCACGGGGCAACACATGGCCTTCGGGAACCTCGACCTTGCGCATGCCCATCTTCAGCATTTCGAGAAAAAAGGGCCCGGCATGTTTCAGCCGCCCGAGGCTGCGTTTCGGCGCGCCCTTGGGGTTGCGAAACGTGCCGTCGGGCAAGTGATGGAAGGGGCGGGAGGCCGCCTCACCTTCCGTTTGTGCGCCATCCTTGGGCGCGCGCCTGCGGCGAACCTTGGCGGCGATCCGCGCAGCGCGGGGCGGTTTTTTGGAAATATCCATCTTGGCCCAAAGATAGGGTGGCCAAGGGCCTTCGCAAAGGCCCTCCCGGAAAAGATGGAAAATTGAAGCCTAGCCGCCCGGCTGGCGCAGGATGTTGAGGATGTCCTCGTAGTGACGCTCCTCAGCCATATCCAGCGGCGTGCGGCCCGTCACATCCGTATCTTCGAGGTCGGCGCCGTGGTCGACCAGCAGCTTCACCACGGCTGTCCGGTGGGCGCGGATCGCGATCATCAGCGGCGTGTCCTTGTTCTCGGCCGTCAGGTTCGGGTTGGCGCCCTTGTCGAGAAGGGTTGCGGCAATGTCGGCGCGGCCGGACTGGGCGGCGACGGAAAGCGCCGTGCGGCTGTCCTTGTCCTTGTTGTCGGGATGGGCGCCGAGCGAGAGGAGGTACTTCACCACCTCGATATTGCCCTTGTCGGCGCCGATCACGATGGCCGGGATATTGCCGGAGCCGCTGTCGTCGGGCGAAAGGCCCCGCATGACGGCGAGGTGGATGCCGTTGAGGTCGCCGTCCCGGGCCGCATCGACGAGATCGTTATTGGCCAGCTCCATGTTCATGCCCGGCGGGTCTTCCGCGCGGACCGCCGTTCCCGCGAGCAGCGCGGAGCCGAGCAGGGCCGCGCCGAGCATGATCCCGGCATGTCGGGAAAATCTTGTCCTGGGGGTCAATTCGTCACGCATCGCTTGGTCCTTGGATTTCCTAAGGTGCCGGAGTGTGCTTAAACCCCTCAAGGGCGCGAAACCCGTCGCGCCTCGCCGGCTTAGGGTTCGCTCTATGGCGGCCGCCTTCTTCTATAGGCTCGCCAAGCCCCCGAGTTCAAGCCGCAGGACCCGGCGGCCCGTTCGTGAAATCAGGAAGATCCAAGGGAGACTGCCCGCATGACACGCCAGCGCATCATCATCCTCGTCGCGGCTCTTGCCGTCGCCGTTATTCTCGGCCTGGCGCTTGCGCCGAAGGTCGACCGGCTTGTGAGCAAAAGCGGGCCGGACGGGGAGACGGGCGCCAATGTGGAGTCGGCAGGAAAGCCCCTGGTCGGCGGGCCGTTCACTCTTGTCGACCAGACCGGCAAGACCGTCACCGACAAGGACTTCCACGGCAAATACATGCTGATCTATTTCGGCTTCACCTTCTGCCCCGACGTCTGCCCGACCGAGCTTCAGGCCATTGCCGGCGCGCTTGGGCAGCTCGGCGACAAGGCCGCGAAGGTGCAGCCGATCTTTGTCAGCGTCGATCCCGACCGAGATACGCCCGCGGTTCTGGCCAAATACGTGAAGCAGTTCGATCCGCGTCTTATCGGCCTCACGGGTTCGCCCGAGCAGATTGCCGCCGTCGCCAAAGCCTATCGGGTCTTCTACGAGAAGGTGAAGGAAAAGCCCGGCGAGGGCTCTGGCGCGGCGGAGGACGACTACACCGTCGACCATTCTTCCGTGGTCTATCTGATGGGGCCTAACGGCGAATTTCTGACCTTTTTCGCGCCCGGCGTCACCCCCGAGCAGATGGCCCAGAAGATCGGCTCCTATCTCTGAAGCGCCGACCCATCTGCGCCATTGGGCCTCACCGGCTTGACGGATGGGCCATGGGGGCCCTATTTTCACCCCATGGACAGGAAACGGCCCGCCAGCTTTGCGCTTCTTAGCGCGCTCCTTCTGGAGCGTGGGCTGCTCTGCGCCTAAGCGCAGAACATAGAACGACCTCACCCACAGTTTCCGATCTTCAGTCCGACGCGCCAGCGAACAAAGCCGCTTGGCGCAAAGTCAGTGGCCCGACATGAACACCATCTTAGCCTTGCGACTTATCTCCGGCTGCCGGACCTTGCGCCCGTGGCAGTCCGGCAGTCCCGTGTTTCTTGAGCACGTCTCCGCCACGCATTTCGTCAATTCCAGGAGACAGACATCATGTTGAAGAACCCTGCCGAAAAATACCGACCCTTTCCGCCGATCAACCTGCCGGATCGCCGCTGGCCGAATAACGTCATTTCGAAGCCGCCGATCTGGATGAGCACGGATCTGCGCGACGGCAATCAGGCGCTGTTCGAGCCCATGAATGCCGATCGCAAGATGCGCATGTTCGAAATGCTGGTCCGCATCGGCTTCAAGCACATCGAAGCAGGCTTTCCCGCCGCCTCCGAAACCGATTTCGGCTTCATTCGCCAGCTGATCGAAGAGAACAAGGCGGGCGACGACGTCCATATCGAGGTGCTGACCCAGGCGCGGCCCGAGCTCATCACGCGCACCATGGAGTCGCTGAGAGGGGCGAAGAACGCCATTCTGCACTTCTACAATGCCACCGCGCCGAACTTCCGCGAGATCGTCTTCAATCAGGGCAAGCAGGGCGTGAAGGCGATTGCGACCGAAAGCGCGCGCCAGATCAGGGAACTGGCCGAGAAGCAGCCGGAAACGAACTGGACCTTCCAGTACAGCCCCGAGGTCTTCTCCGGCACCGAACTCGATTTCGCCAAGGAAGTCGTCGATGCGGTGACGGAAGTCTGGGACGCGAACCCGGAACGCAAGGTCATCATCAACCTGCCGGCGACGGTGGAGATGGCGACGCCCAACGTCTATGCCGACCAGATCGAATGGATGCATCGCAACCTCAAGCGCCGCGACGGCATCATCATTTCGCTCCATCCGCACAATGACCGCGGCACGGCGGTCGCCGCCGCCGAGCTCGGCGTCATGGCGGGCGCGGACCGCGTCGAAGGCTGTCTCTTCGGCCATGGCGAGCGCACGGGCAATGTCGATCTCGTCACGCTGGCCTTGAACCTCTACAGCCAGGGCGTCGATCCGGGGCTCGACTTCTCGCAGATCAACGAGGTCGCGCGCACCGTCGAATATTGCACGCAGCTCCCCATCCATCCGCGCCACCCTTACGTGGGCGATCTCGTCTTCACGGCCTTTTCGGGCTCGCATCAGGACGCGATCAAGAAGGGACTTGCGGCGCGCAAGGAAGGCGAAATCTGGGAAGTGCCCTATCTGCCGATCGACCCGGCGGATGTCGGCCGCACCTATGAATCGATCATTCGCGTGAACAGCCAGTCCGGCAAGGGCGGCATTTCCTATCTGCTGGAGGCTGAGTATGGCCTCGCCCTGCCGCGCCGCTTGCAGGTCGAGTTCTCGGCCGCCGTCCAGAAGGTTACGGACGACACCGGCAAGGAAGTCAGCGCCGCCGATATTTACGGTATTTTTGAGCGTGAATATCTGACGCTGACCGAGCCGCTCGAATATCTGAGCCATACGCTCTTCGACGATAATGGCGAGCAGGGGGTGAAGCTCCGTATCCGCCGCTTCGGCGTCGAGGAAACCCTGATAGGCCTCGGCAACGGGCCGATCGATGCGCTGATGCACGCGCTCAACGTGCCGGTGCTGGTGCGCAATTACGATGAGCATTCGCTTGGCCACGGCGCGGACGCCAAGGCGGTCGCCTATGTCGAGGTCGCCGAGGACGGCGTGCCCGGCGATATCTTCGGCGTCGGCATCGACCCGAACATCATCACGGCATCGTTCAAGGCGGTGATCGGCGGCGCGAACCGGGTGGCGAAGCGCTATTCGGCCGCCGAGCAGAGAGCGCGTTTCGGCGGCGCCTATGCCACTGCAAAATAAGGCGATTGCAGGGGAGGCCGGTCGCGGCCTCCCCGACGCCTTCTTGAAAGCCATTGTTTTTCAATGACTTGAGTGTTGTGTGACGTTTTTTTGGTCACACGGACCGGTTTTTCTGTATTGTGCTGCATCGCAGCATTAGATGTCAGAAGGGCCCGGGCGATGGTTCTCTATCACCTCTACGAGATCAATCACGCAGCGGTCACGCCTTTCCGCGCGGCAGCTGAACTCAGCCTTTGGGCCCTGCGCCATCCGCTCAATCCCTTCGGCGAAACGATCGGCGCCAAGAACATGGCCGCCGCCCTCGATCTTTTCGAGAGCGTGACGCGGCGCTACGGCAAGCCGAAATTCGGTCTCGACGAGACGGAGATCGCGGGAAAGCCCGTGCCGGTGGTCGAGCGCGTCGTCTGGGAAAAGCCTTTCTGCAAACTCATCCATTTCGAGCGCGAGGCCTCTGCAGCGAAGGGGCTTGCGGACCAGCCGAAGCTTCTGATCGTCGCCCCCATGTCCGGCCATTACGCGACGCTGCTCCGGGGCACGGTCGAGGCGATGCTGCCCTATTGCGACGTCTATATTACCGACTGGATCGACGCCCGCGCCGTGCCGCTCTCGGCGGGGAACTTCCACCTCGACGATTATGTCGATTACGTCATCGAGATGATCCAGGCGCTCGGTCCCGACGTTCACGTCCTCGCGGTCTGTCAACCCTCCGTCCCGGTCTTCGCAGCCGTTGCGGCGATGAACGAGGACAAGGACCCGCACGCGCCCCTCACCATGACGCTGATGGGCGGACCCATCGACACGCGCGAAAGCCCAACCGAAGTGAACCGGCTCGCCACCGAGCGCGGCACCGAATGGTACGAGCGGAACGTCATCACCACCGTTCCGATGCCCCATCCTGGCTTCATGCGCCGCGTCTATCCGGGCTTCGTCCAGCTTTCGGGCTTCATGGCCATGAATCTCGACCGCCACATGGACGCGCACTGGAATTATTTCGACCACATGGTCGAGGGCGACGGCGACAGCGCCCAGAAGCACCGCGAGTTCTATGACGAATATCTTGCGGTCATGGATATGACGGCGGAATTCTATCTCGAGACGGTCGACCGGGTTTTCGTCCGGCATCAACTCCCCAAGGGCGAGCTCTACCACCGCGACCGGCTGGTGCGTCCGCAGGCGATCACGCGCACGGCCCTCATGACCGTCGAGGGAGAGAAGGACGACATCTCCGGCGTCGGTCAGACAAAGGCCGCCCACAAGCTCGCCTCGGCGCTTCCCGCCTCGATGCGTGACCATTGGGAGCAGCCCGGCGTCGGCCATTACGGCGTCTTCAACGGTTCGCGCTGGACGACGGAGATCGCTCCGCGTGTTCGCGACTTTATGGCGAGACATGGCAGGCGCGCCTGAGACCGGCCGGCCGGAAACGCGCCGGACACGAATTAATTTTTCAAAGAATTTCGAGAGCGCTGCGGATTGCTCTTGCGAAGCCGATGGCGACTCGTGTCATGCTTGCTGCAGTTCGTCTCTGGGGGGTGAATGCGTCGAGAGACGATCGCTTGCGGTGCCGATTGCGCTGCCCCTGATGCCGGTGAAAGAATTCGCCACACCATGACGAAACGTACCAAGCCCATTCCGCTTCATATCGACTATCTCGATATCGACGGGCGAACGGTGCCCGTCACCGCGACACATAATCCCCGCGCGCGGCGGATCATCGTCCGCGTCGATCTCACCGCGGGCTCCGTGCAGGTCACCTCGCCCTCGCGGCGGGGCATGTTCAATGCGCTGCAATTCGCCCAGGAACAGCGCGAATGGATCGCCGAGCGGCTGGAGCGTGTGCCGCCGCCGGTGCCCTTCAAGGATGGCTCGATCGTTCCGTTCAGGGGGCGGGAGCATCTGATCCGTCATGTCGTTCCGCGCCGCCGGGAGGCGGCGGGTCTCGGTCCCGTCTGGCGGGTGCGCTCGGTCGATACGGGCGGGCTGCCCGAAATCTGCGTCAAGGGGCATTCCTCTTTCGTGCAGCGCCGCGTCACCGACTGGCTGAGGCTTCAGGCAAGCGCCGAACTCAACGAGAAGGTGCTGACCTTCGCCGCGGCTTTCGATGTCCGCCCGTCGCGCGTCACGCTGCGGGACCAGACCAGCCGCTGGGGCTCCTGCTCGCCTTCGCGCGCGCTCTCCTTTTCATGGCGCCTCATCATGGCGCCCTCGCATGTTCTCGATTATGTGGCGGTTCATGAGGTCGCCCATCTCAGGCACATGAACCACGGGGCCCGCTTCTGGGCGCTGGTGGGCGACACCATGCCCAATTACGAAGCCGCGAAGAAATGGCTCGAAGTGCATGGACCGGGGTTGCACCGATACGGCGCCGATCCCTTCAGCAGGGCCGATGAGGATGATGACGAGGGCGAAGCCTAGGTTTTGAGGGCCCGGCTCCGCGGACAGTGCCTCAGCGCTTCTTCACCATGCAGTCCTGACCGCCGGCCTTGAGCTTGGCGCAGGCGCTCTGTGCGGCGGATTTGCTCGCGAAGCCCGCCGCGCGGACGCGGTAATAGGTGCCTTTGTCGCCAAGCTCGGCCTTCTCGATATTCAGCGCGTGGCTGCCGAGCACGGCAGGGAAGCGCTTGGTCAGCTTGGACCAGGCGACGTGAGCGCTCTTTTCGTCACGAAGCGCGGAAATCTGTACGACCCACGCGCCGCCTGAGGCGATCTTCGCAGGCTTGGGCGCCGCTGCTGCCGGTGCCGCTTCTTCAACAGGTGCGGCGGGCGCTGCGGCGGCAGGTGCGGGTTCCGGTTCGGCAGCTTGCGGCACTGTCGCGGCAGCGGCCTGGTTGTCGGGCGCCGCAGCCGGCGTCTGGGCCGGTGCCACGGGCTGTTCGGCCGGGAGCTGTTCGGCAGGTGCCGTCGGGACGATGGTCGCCTGCGGCGCCGTTGCTGCCAGGGCCGGTGCTTCGGGTGCCGTCGTCTGCGGCGCGGCGGGCGTCA
>DAIEIL010000015.1 GCA_027352645.1 Rhodobiaceae bacterium
GAAGAGGGGGCGGAAGTTCTCTCCATCATCGGCAAGGTGCGCTGCAATGTTCTGATCTCGGGCGGTACGGGTTCGGGCAAGACGACGCTTCTGAACTGCCTCACGGCCTTCATTGAAACGGATGAACGCGTCATCACCTGCGAAGACGCCGCCGAATTGCAGCTGCAGCAGCCGCATGTGGTGCGTCTGGAAACGAGACCGCCGAATCTCGAAGGCCAGGGCCAGATCACCATGACGGAACTCGTCCGCAACTGTCTGCGTATGCGTCCTGAACGCATCATCGTCGGCGAGGTTCGCGGACCGGAGGCGTTCGACCTCTTGCAGGCGATGAACACCGGCCACGACGGCTCGATGGGCACGCTCCACGCGAACAGCCCGCGCGAAGCCCTGTCGCGTCTCGAAAGCATGATCACCATGGGCGGCTACAACCTGCCCTCAAAGACGATCCGCGAAATGATCACGGGTTCGATCGACGTCATCATTCAGGCCGCGCGTCTGCGTGACGGTTCGCGCCGCATCACGCATATCACCGAAGTTCTGGGCAACGAAGGTGACGTCATCATCACGCAGGATCTCTTCGTTTACGATATCGAAGGCGAAGACGAGACAGGCAAGCTCAAGGGCAAGCACAAGTCGACTGGTATCGCACGGCCGGCGTTCTGGGATCGCGCGCGCTACTACAATCAGCATCATGCGCTTGCCGCCGCGCTCGACCGTGCGCAGGGCTGAGGAGCGAGACCATGGATCAGACGACTCTTCTCGTTGCCGGTATCGCGATGTTGGCTGCGCTCTGCATCGGTGGGCTTGGTTTCGCCTTTGTCGGCGGCGACAACAAGAAATCGAAGCGTATGGCCCAGGTCGCCGGCAGCGAACGCGGCCGTAGACGGTCGGCGGAATCGGAGGCCGACAGCTCCGACAAGCGGCGCAAGCAGGTTCAGGAAACGCTCAAGACCATTGAGCAAAGGCAGAAAGCGCAGCAGAAAGTTACGCTCCGGCTGAGGTTGGAGCGTGCGGGCGTCGAGATGACGCCGCGCAACTTTTACATGCTGAGTGCGACATCGGGGCTCGTTTGCGCGGCGCTCGTTATGTTCATGGGCTATTCGCCGCTCATCGGCATCGGCGCCGCGTTTGCGGGCGCACTCGGTCTGCCGCGCTGGGTTCTGGGCTTCATGATCTCGCGCCGTCAAAAGGCCTTTCTCGCGGAATTCGCCAATGCGATCGACGTGATCGTGCGCGGCGTCAAGGCTGGTCTTCCGATCAACGATTGTCTGAAGATCATCGCTGCGGAAGCCGCCGAACCTGTGCGCACCGAATTTCAGGATCTCGTCGAAGGACAGCGCGTGGGCGTCACCCTCGATCAGGGTCTCGCCAAGGTCTTTGAGCGCATGCCGCTCGCCGAAGTGAATTTCTTCCAGATCGTTCTTGCCATCCAGCAGAAGACGGGCGGCAATCTCGCTGAAGCGTTGAACAACCTCTCCAAGGTGCTGCGCGACCGCAAGCGCATGCGTGCAAAGATCATCGCGATCTCGCAGGAAGCCAAATCCTCCGCCGCGATCATCGGCGTGCTGCCGCCCGGCGTCATGGCCATTCTCTATTTCTCCGCGCCTTCCTATCTCGACCCGCTCATAACCACGCGCCCCGGACATATGATCATCGTCGGGGGATTGTGTTGGATGGGTATGGGCGTTCTCATCATGCGCAAGATGATCAATTTCAATTTCTGAGAGCGCGGCCATGTATTCCCTGATTGCAGATGCATTCAATATCGAGACTGGCGTGATGCTCCTCGTTGGCGTCGCCGCCTTCGCGACCATTCTGACGCTTGCGATGCCGCTGCTCGAAACCGATAAGCTCGGTGCGCGCATGAAGGCGGCGGCGACCGAGCGCGAGGCGCTGCGCCAGCGTCATCGCGAACAGATGCAGATGGAGAAGAACAAACTCCGTCAGACGCCGAAGGGCTTCACCAAGCAGATCGTCGAGAAGTTCGCGCATGCGCGCATGCTTGAAAATGAGGAGGTGAAGGAGAAGCTTCGGCAGGCCGGATTCCGCGGGCAGGGACCGATCTACACTTTCATCTTCTTCCGCTTCGTCATGCCGCCGGTCCTCTTTCTGGTCGTGCTTGGCTATCTCCATTTCGTCAACAGCTTCGGCCAGGGGACGATGGGGCGTCTCTTCCTGGCGGGAGGCGGCGCCTTCTTCGGCTTCTACCTGCCGAACGTCTTCGTACAAAACGTCATCTCGCGGCGACAGGAATCGATCAAGAAGGCCTTCCCGGACGCGCTCGACCTTCTGCTGATCTGCGTCGAATCCGGCATGTCCGTCGAGGCGGCCTTCCAGAAGGTTGCGGGCGAAGTGGGCAGTCAGTCGGTGGAACTTGCCGAAGAGCTGACCGTGACGACCGCTGAGCTTTCCTATCTGCCCGAGAGGCGCAAGGCCTACGAGAACCTCGCCTTGCGCACCGGACTTGACGGCGTGAAGGCGGTGGTGACGAGCCTCATTCAGGCGGAGCGTTACGGTACGCCGCTTGGAACGGCGCTTCGCGTCATGGCGCAGGAAAACCGCGACATGCGCATGATGGAAGCCGAGAAGAAGGCGGCGGCCCTGCCGCCAAAGCTGACCGTGCCGATGATCGTTTTCTTCCTGCCTGTGCTTTTCTGCGTCATTCTCGGCCCGGCAGTGATCAAGGTCTTGCATCTGGCCTGAGCGGCAAGGCTGACACCGGCAAATGAAAAGGCGCCTCGAGAGGCGCCTTTTTCGTGTGCGGATGTTCGCTTGTCAGTGAAGCGACGTGGTTGTCGCGGGCGGCATTTCGGACACCTGATCCGATGCTGACGCTGAGGCCGAAGTCGGCTTGTCGAGTTGTTCCATCTGCTTCCACAGAGCGGGCTGGGTCAGCATTTCGCGCAGATAGGCGATGTTGTTCTCCGCGACCTCCGCAGGCAGGTCGGAGCGCGCAAGGCGGGAAGCCTCGTCGAAATTGCCCTTGAGGCCAAGCACGACGGCGAGGTTCTGCCGGGCGCTCGCGGTTGCGCGAGGGTCGGCCACGGCCTGCCTCAGAGATTGTTCTGCGTGGTCGAGGTCGCCCTGCAGCGCATAGGAAAGGCCGAGATTGGTAAGGACGGAGGGATTGCCGGGGTCGAGCTTCAGCGCGGCCTTGTATTTCTCCTGCGCCTCGGCGTAGCGGCCCGTCTGGTCGAGCGCGACGCCGGCGGCGGAGAGAATGGTCCAGTCCTTTGGCGCGAGCGCGGCGGCGCGGTTGAGCACGGGAACGGCCTGATCGGCGCGCCCGCTTGCAGCCAGCACCTTGCCATATTCGGCCTGCACGCCTGCGCTCTCGCCATGAAGAGCCTGGGCGCGCTGCATCACGGTTCCAGCCTGGTCGATGGAACCTATCTGGCGCAACGCTTTGGAATAATTGACGGCGGTATCGGGATCGTCCTCCTGGCGCTCATAGAGGTTACCCCAATAAGCGGCGGCGGAGACATAATCCCCCGTCTTGGTAGAGGTGATGGCGGCCTCGCGCAGCGCTGCGGCGTCCTTCGGGGGCGTCTCGTTGCTCGCGGTCTTTTCGCTGCTGGCCTGACTGCTCTTGCCTGTATCGGCGGCGTGGTCTTGCGTCGTCGCGCAGGCTGACAGCGCGAGCAATGCGGCAAGCGCCGTCGAAGCCATAAGAAGGCGGGCGGTCCCCGAGCGGGCGTTCAATGTCTTGATGTCGTCCATAGGTCTACGTGTCCTGACTTGGACCTCTACCGATCGAAGTCGATTTTGAACGAACACCCGTCAAGAAAGCCTTAATTATAAGTTCCGGCGGATTACCTCGCTTTTCGACGCTACTCTGGCAAGCTGACGATAGAGTGGGGCACGATGCGTCGCCCGCGAGGCGGAGGGAGGAGGCCTAGCCGAATGGACTTTCGGTCGAGCTTCAGGACCTGGGCAGGAGAAGCGGCGAAGCACCCGCTCGCGGGCTGGGTCATCGGCGGTGTGGCGCTGGCTTTGACCGCTGGGCTTCTCGCGCTGCTTTACGAGCGCGCGCCCGTGGCTCTTGACGAGGGGGCGGAGAGGATCACTTTCTTCCGTATCGGCGCAGGCGCTTCAGACAGTCCCTATTTTGGCCTGGGCCGGAGGCTCGCGGCGATCATCAGCCGTCCGCCCGATGCCGGCCCCTGCGAGCCTGCGAGTCCCTGCGGCGTCGAAGGGTTGGTCGCGGTGGTCAAATCCTCTTCGGGCTCTGTCGCCAATATGCGGGCGGTGAGCGCCGGGCATTTCGAATCCGCCCTTGTGCGCTCGACCACGCTTGTCGAGGCGTGGCGCGCGACGGGGCCCTTCGGCGGCGAGAAAAGGCTTACCAATCTGAGGGCGATCGCCAGTATTCGCCGCGAGGCGGTGCATCTCGTCGCGAGCCGTGGCGCGAATATCCGCACGCTGGCCGATCTCGCGGGCAAGCGCATATCGGTGGGCGGCAAGGGCTCCGGAACGGCCGACCTTGCGCTGAGGATTTTGCGCGGCTACGGGCTGATGGCGAAGAATGTCGAGATCGTGCGAGAGGACCCTGAACGCGCATCGGACATGATGCTTCACGGCCAGCTCGATGCATTCTTTCTGATTGCCGCTGTGCCGGACCCTCTCGTCGCCGATCTCGCTGCGCGTGGCGCGATCGACCTCGTGCCGATAGACGGTCAGGCGACGGCAACGCTCGTCGCATCCAATCATGAATTGGGTCCCCTCCATATCGAGGCGGATGCCTATCGTTTCATGCCGGCCTACGACACGCTGGCGCTCAGCGCCGTCTGGGTCTGCAACGCCAGCGCCGATCCCACCCTTGTCCATGACATGGCCAAGGCCCTCTTCGAGCCGGGCAATCGCGAATTTCTGCCCGCCGCCGACGAGATGCCACCCTTGCCGAAAAAGCACGACAAGGCGGCGGAAGATGCAGCGCGCCAAAAGCTTATGGTAGAGGCGGTTGCCGATCTGCCGATCCCGCTTCATCCGGGCGCAAAACGTTTCTATCGCGAAGAGGGCGTACTGACGGAAAAGTGAGCCTCAGGCGCGGGCGGCCATCTCAAGCTTTGCTCCCTCTTCCCACTCGAAGAAGGCGGGGAGCGCCAAAAGCCTGTCCATATAGGTTCGGGCGAGCCCGTCATCGCCGAGCTTCGCGAGGTCGACATCGTAAGTGCGGAATCGTGTCGCCACCGGCAGATACATCGCGTCGGCGATGGTGAAGTGGCCGAAAAGGAATCCATCGTCCCGCGCGGCGTTGTGCCCATAGCGGCTGCGGAGCGCATGCCAGATTCCGACAATGCGTCGCGCATGGGTGAGCGCGCCCTCGCTGTGGCCCTCGCCCGGATAGCGGTTGATGATGTCCATGGGCATGTCGCGTCGCAGGTCAGTGAAGCCCGAATGCATTTCGCAAGCCGCGCTCCGCGCCTGCGCTCGTTCAGGCAGGTCTGTCGGCCAGAGCTTCTTCTCGGGAAAGAGATCGGCGAGCGTTTCGCAGATGGCGAGGGAGTCGGACACGATATTGCCGTCCCACTTGAGCACCGGAACGAGGCCTGACGGCGAGTGCGAAAGCGCCTGCGCCTTGGTGTCTTCCTGACGCAGGCGGATATGCGCTTCGCGGAAGGGAATGCCCGTCACCTTCATAAGGATCCAGGGCCGGAGGCTCCAGGTCGACCAGTTCTTGTCGCCGATGACGAGTTCGAAATCCTGCATTCCGTTCTCCCCTTGCCTTGCATCCCTGCGCCCGAACCGGCGCCCGTTGCGGGTGATCCTCCCACTCTATAAGGTTTCGGCTGCGCGAATGCGACGCCATTATTGGACCCGCCATGCTTGAAATCTTCGTCACGAAAAAGGATGCCGCCGCGACGCCGGTCTGGCTGGTGCGTTCGGTCGATCTGCAGAACTGGGCGGCCGAACATGCGGGCGCCGGCGCCGCCTGGGTCGAGACGTCGGGATTCAAGGCGGAAGCGGGTAAGGTGCTGCTGCTGCCGGATGGCTCGGGCGGATTGTCCGGCGCGATCCTCGGGATCGGCGATGGGTCCGACCCCTTCGTTACAGGCGCCCTGGCGACCGCGCTGCCCGTCCAGACCTATCGCCTCGCGGGGGCGCTTGGCGAGACACCTGAAAAGGCTGCGCTCGGCTACGCGCTCGGTACCTATGGTTTCACGCGCTATAGCGGCAAGACGCGCGAATTTCCGCGCCTCGTTCTGCCGGAAGGCGTTGATGGTGAAGAGGTGAGCCGCGTCGCGCGCGCCATCTTCCTTGTGCGCGATCTCATCAATACACCGACAAACGACATGAGCCCCGCCGATCTCGCGGCCGCCGCGCATGCGGTCGCGGAGGCTCACGAAGCGAAGGTGAGCGTGATCGAGGGCGACGAGCTTCTCGACCGCAATTATCCGATGATCCATGCCGTTGGGCGCGCGGCTGCCGTCGCGCCGCGGCTGATCGATCTGACCTGGGGGCGGTTCGATGCGCCCAAGGTCACGCTGGTGGGCAAGGGCGTCTGCTTCGACACGGGCGGCCTCGACCTCAAGCCATCGAGCGCCATGCTCCTTATGAAGAAGGATATGGGTGGCGCGGCCAATGTGCTGGCGCTTGCCGCGCTCATCATGAGCGCGAAGCTCGATGTCAGGCTCCGTGTTCTGATCCCCGCCGTCGAGAACAGCGTGTCCGGCGATGCGTTCCGTCCCGGCGATGTTCTCAGGAGCCGCAAGGGGCTCACCGTCGAGATCGGCAATACAGACGCCGAGGGCCGCCTCGTGCTTGCGGATGCGCTGGCCGATGCCGACGCCGAAGAGCCGGAACTGCTGATCGACATGGCGACGCTGACCGGCGCGGCGCGCACCGCGCTCGGCCCGGATCTGCCGCCCTTCTATACGGATGACGATGTGCTCGCCGCCGAGATCGCGGCGGCTGCGGCGTCGGAGTCCGATCCGCTCTGGCGCATGCCCCTCTGGCAGCCTTATGACGGCTGGATGGACAGCAAGATCGCCGACGTCAACAACGCAGGCGAAGGCGGCTTTGCCGGTTCGATCACGGCGGCGCTTTTCCTGCGGCGCTTTGTCGGAAACGCGAAGTCCTGGGTTCACTTCGATGTCTATGGCTGGGCGCCGAAGCCGAAGCCCGGCCGTCCCGTGGGCGGCGAGGCGCAGGCCATACGCGCGCTTTATGCCGTGTTGAAGGATCGCTTCGCGCCTCGCGACTGATTGAGGCACCAGACTTCAAAACCGTTTACACCTTCAACCATCGCCCTCTAGACTGATCCGGGGCCGAAACGGATCTGGGGGCAGAAAAGCCGATGACGCTGGAATTGAAGCCGGTGCAGGCGCTCGCACTGTGGCAGGACGTGGTTCTGGAAACAGTCCGGCGCGAAGGGCCCGATCTTTCCTCGCGGCAATTCGCAATCCTCCTCACCGTCTATCTCACCTCGCCGCCGCACACCGTGCGCGGGCTCGCGGGCGCTCTCAATGTATCGAAGCCCGCCATCACCCGCGCGCTCGATGCGCTGGGGCAGCTCGACCTTCTGAAGCGCAAGCGCGACGAGGCCGACCGCCGCAACGTGCTGGTGCAGCGCACCGTGAAGGGCTCCGTCTTTCTGCGCGACTTTGCCGATCTCGTCACCTCCGTCGCCGGGAGGCTTGAGGCATGAGCCGCGCCACCGGACCAGACCGCCGTATCAATCCCTATCGCGACGACATCGCCGCCGCCTATCTACGGGGAGAGGTGAAGGCTGCGCGTTTCGTCGATGGCGAGGACCGGCAGGTGAAGCTGCCCTGCGTGCCGTTGCTGCAACGTCCCGATGCCGATGCGCCGATGGATACGCAGCTTCTCTTCGGTGAGAATTTCAGGGTCTATGAGGAGAAGGCGGGCTTTGCCTGGGGCCAGTCCGCGCATGACGATTATGTCGGCTATGTCGACGCGAAAGCGTTGGCGCCGCATCCCTACAAGCCCAGCCATATCGTGGCCGCGCTGCGCACCTTCGTCTATCCGCGCGCCGATCTCAAAAGCAGGCCCGCGACGCCGCTCGGTCTCAACGCCAAGATCAAGGTCGTCGGCGCGAAGGGCGACTTCAGTGAAATCGAGCGCGGCGGCTGGATATTCACGGCGCATCTCGCGCCGGTGGACGCCTTCGTGCGCGATTTCGTTTCCGTCGCCGAGGAGCATCTCGGCGCGCCCTATCTCTGGGGTGGGCGCGAAAGCACAGGCGTGGATTGTTCGGGCCTCGTTCAGGCCTCGCTCGAACGCGCCGGCATATCGTCCTTGCGCGACACAGACATGCAGGAGGCGACGCTGGGCGAGCGACTTCCAGAGCCCATCGATTTCACGACGCTTGCGCGCGGCGATCTCGTTTTCTGGAAGGGCCATGTCGGCATCATGGTGGACGCAGAACGCATGATCCATGCGAGCGGTTTCCAGATGCGCGTCGTGATCGAGCGTCTCGACATCGCCATGGCGCGCATCTCGCGCACGGCAGGCCATGTGACGACAATCAGGCGGCTGCCCCGGCGCTAGGTCGCGACGACACCTGCGGGCGCAGTCCTGAGTTCGAAGGCGGCGGCGAGCAGCGCCTTCGTGTAGTCGCTTTTCGGCTGCTCGAAAATCTCGTCCGCCGTGCCGCTTTCCACCACCTTGCCGCCGCGCATCACGATGATGTCGTCGGAGAGCGCGCGTACGACGCGCAGGTCGTGGCTGATGAAGAGATAGGCGAGATTGTGTCTGCGCTGCAGCTCCCGCAGCAGATCGACGATCTGCGCCTGCACCGACATGTCGAGCGCGGAGGTCGGCTCGTCCAGCATGACGAAGCGTGGCTTCAGCGCCATGGCGCGGGCGATGGCGATGCGCTGGCGCTGGCCGCCGGAGAATTCATGCGGATAGCGGTCCTGCATGGCGGGGTCGAGGCCGACTTCCTCCAGCGCCTTCGACACGATGGCGCGGCGCTCTTTCGCCGTCGCCCCGATCTTCTGGACGATGAGCCCTTCCTCGACGATCTGGCTGACCGAGAGCCGAGGGGAGAGCGACCCGTAAGGGTCCTGAAAGACGATCTGCATGTGGCGGCGAAGGGGGCGCAGCTCTTTCGACTTGAGCCCGTCGATCGCCTGCCCCTGAAAGCGGATATTTCCCTCGCTCGAAATGAGCCGCAGCAGCGCGAGGCCGAGCGTCGTCTTGCCGGAGCCGGATTCGCCCACGACGCCAATGGTGCGGCCTTCGCGCACATTGATGGACACATCGTCCACCGCTTTCACATGGCCGACGGTCTTGCGGAGAAAGCCGGCCTTGATCGGAAACCAGACCTTGAGATTGTCCGCTTCCATGATGAGCGCGCCGTCCTTCGGCGCACCGAGCGCCCGGCCCTTGGGTTCGGAGGCGAGAAGGCGTTGCGTATAGGCGTGTTTGGGCTCGGTGAAGACCTGCTCCGTCGCGCCCCGCTCGACGATCTCGCCTTTCGTCATCACGAAGACGCGGTCGGCCATTTTCCGCACGATGCCGAGATCATGCGTGATGAGGAGAAGGGCCATACCCATCTCGCGCTTGAGGTCGTTCAGCAGTTCGAGGATCTGCGCCTGCACCGTCACGTCGAGCGCCGTCGTCGGCTCGTCGGCGATAAGAAGATCCGGCTCGTTTGCAAGCGCCATGGCGATCATCACGCGCTGGCGCTGGCCGCCGGAAAGCTCATGCGGATAGGCACCGAGCCGGGTTGCGGGATCGGGAATGCCGACCTTGGCGAGGAGTTCGAGCACACGGGCGCGGATGGCCGGCCCTCGCAGGCCCTTGTGCAGCGTCAGCACTTCGCCGACCTGCCGCTCGATCGTGTGCAGCGGATTGAGCGAGGTCATGGGCTCCTGAAAGACCATGGTGATGCGGTTGCCGCGCACCGTGCGCAGCTCCGGCTCGCTCGCGCCGACGAGATTCTTTCCCTCGAAAATGATTTCGCCCGAGGGGTGCGACGCCTGCGGATAGGGCAGAAGCTGAAGGATCGAGAGCGCCGAGACGGATTTCCCCGAACCCGACTCGCCCACCAGCGCAACGGTCTCGCCCGGCTTGATGTCGAAGGAGATGCGGTCGACGGCGAGCGTTTCCGTCCCGTCGCTGCGGAAAGCGACGGAGAGGTCTTTCACTTCGACGAGTGGCTTCGTCTCGCTCATTCGAGCACCTTGCGCGGATCGAAGGCGTCGCGCACCGCCTCGCCGATGAAGATCAACAGGCTCAGCATGATCGCGATGGAGAAGAAGCCGGTGAGCCCGAGCCAGGGCGCCTGAAGATTTGCCTTGCCCTGCGCCAGCAATTCGCCGAGCGAGGCCGATCCGGGCGGCAGGCCGAATCCCAGAAAATCGAGCGAGGTCAGTGTCGTGATCGACGAGTTGAGGATGAAGGGCATGAAGGTGATCGTCGCGACCATGGCATTGGGCAGCAGATGCTTGAAGATGATGACGCCGTCGCTGAGGCCCAATGCGCGCGCGGCCTTCACATATTCGAAGTTGCGGCCGCGCAGGAATTCGGCGCGCACGAGGCCGACGAGCGACGTCCAGTTGAAGGCGAGCAAGATGCCAAGCAGCAGCCAGAAGCTCGGCTCGAACATGGCCGCGAGGATGATGAGCAGATATAGCGTCGGTACGCTGGTCCAGATTTCGATGAAGCGCTGGAAGAGCAGGTCCATCCAGCCGCCGAAATAGCCCTGCACGGCGCCTGCGGCGACGCCGATCACCGATGAAGCTGCGGCGAGGATGAGACCGAAGAGAACGGAGATGCGGAAGCCATAGATGAGGCGCGCCGCGACATCGCGGCCCTGATCGTCCGTGCCGAGCCAGTTCTCGGAGGAAGGCGGTGCGGGCGCTGGAACCGGCAGGTTGAGGTTGATGGTGCGGTAGTCGTAGCGGATGAGCGGCCAGACGATGTGTCCACCCGCATCCGCGATCAACTTCTGCACATAGGGGTCGCGGTAATCAGCCGCCGTCTCGAACTCGCCACCGAATGTCGTTTCGGGATAGGAGACGAAGACTGGAGCGTAGATGCCGCCCTTGAAGGAGATGAAAAGCGGCCGGTCATTCGCGATGAATTCGGCGAAGAGCGAGACGAAAAACAGCACGAGGAAAAGCCACAGACTCCAGTAGCCGCGCCTGTTCGCCCTGAAATTGCGCCAGCGCCGCTTGTTGATCGGGCTGAGGATGAAGCGCCTTCCGAATGGCATTACCTCAAACCTCCCGCGACTCGAAGTCGATGCGCGGATCGACCCATGTATAGGTAAGGTCCGAGATCAGCGCGACGACGAGGCCGAGCAGGCCGAAGACGTAAAGCGTGGCGAAGACGA
>DAIEIL010000034.1 GCA_027352645.1 Rhodobiaceae bacterium
CCTCGATCCAGGATGCGATATCCTTCCAGACGACCTCCCGCTGCAGATCGCGCAATAGCATGTGATAGCCATTGGCGTAGCAAGCAGTGCTCACATTGACATGCGCCGCCTGCATGTCGGCGAGCGTATGCGCCACCGGCAATTCCGGCACGATCTGGTCATGCGCGCCATAAAGCAGCAGCACCGGCACATTGATGCGCGTCGAGGCCACCGCCGCCTCATCCATCAGCGTCACAAGGCCATAGATCGTTCCGATCTGCGTCTCCTTGATGACCAGCGGATCGCGGCCCAGCGCGCGCAGCATCTCGATATTGTCCGACGGTCTGATATTGAGCCCCCGCCCGGTCACCGTCATCTCCGGCACCATATGGGCGCTCGACCAGAGCACGACGTCATAGAACGCGTTCATCTCCCGCCAGCCCCAGACGGCAGGCGCGGCGAGAATGACGCCGTCGACCTTGGGCGGATTCGGCAGCCCGAAGGCGCGCATCACCACGCCGCCCCCCATGCTTTCGCCGAGAAGATAGACCGGCACATTGGGATTCTCCTGCCTGACGAGCGCGACCACCGCGTCGAGATCGTCGGCCATGCGCGCGTCGCCCGCCCAGAGCCCGCGTCCCGGCGCGCGCCCGAAGCCGCGCTGGTCAAAGGCGTAGACGCTGATCCCGTGTTCCGGGAACCAGCGCCCCGGCATATCGAAGGCATTGGAATAGTCGTTGAAGCCGTGAACGCCGATGATGACCGCCTTCGGGTTCGCCGCCGGCCAGACGCGCAAGGGCAGCCGCGCCCCGTCCGAGGT
Source organism: Rhodobiaceae bacterium (assembly GCA_027352645.1). GTDB lineage: Bacteria > Pseudomonadota > Alphaproteobacteria > Parvibaculales > Parvibaculaceae > Parvibaculum. The sequence continues at coordinate 800 of DAIEIL010000034.1, forward strand.
CACGACATTCTGGCTCTCGATCCGTGGCGCATAGACGGGGTCCCCCGTCGCCATCAGGCGCGGGGCGCAACCGAAGGTCACGCCCAGAACAAGCGCCGATCCGAGCGCCAACCGAAATGCTTTCCGCATGTGCCTTATCCAATCAGCCGGCGTACGTCTCGCTGTAGCGCCGGAAGAACGTCCGTTTCGAACCATGGATGCTTCCTGATCCAGGCATTATTACGCCAGGAGGGATGTGGCAGGGGTATGGCGGAAGGAAGATAGTCGCGCCAGGCCGCGACCGTTTCCGTCAGGCTCGCCTTGCGCCTCGGGCCCAGATGCCAGCCTTGCGCATATTGCCCGACAAGCAGCGTCAATTCTATCTGCGGCATGAGCGCGAAAAGCCGCGCCCGCCAGTGCCCCGCGCATTCGCGCCTCGGCGGCAGATCGCCTCCCTTGGCGTCGAGCCCCGGAAAGCAGAAGCCCATGGGCACGATGGCGATGCGCGAAACGTCGTAGAACTCGTCCGCGCTCACGCCCATCCACTCTCTCAGCCGGTCCCCGCTCGGATCGGTGAAGGGGGTGCCGGATGCATGGACCCGCGTTCCCGGCGCCTGCCCCACAATGCAAAGCCGCGCCGTCTGCGACACGCGCAGCACCGGACGCGGCTCATGCGGAAGCGGTTTGCCCGCCGGCTCGTCGATGCAAAGCCGGCAGGCGCTTATATCTTCAGCGAGCTTTTCGAGCGCGCCTTGCACCATTCGCCTTACTGAACTTCCTTCAGCATGTTGCGCGCGATGATGACCTGCTGCACCTGGCTCGTGCCTTCATAGATGCGGAAGATGCGCACATCGCGATAGAAACGCTCGATGCCGTAATCGGCGACATAGCCCGCGCCGCCATGGATCTGCACCGCGCGGTCGGCGATGCGGCCCACAGCCTCCGAGCAGAAGAGCTTGGTGCAGGAACTTTCCGTTCCAACTTCCTCGCCCGCGTCGCGGCGCTTCGCGGCGTCGATCACCATGCAGCGGCCCGCATAAAGCTCCATCTTCGAATCCGCCAGCATCGCCTGCACAAGTTGCAGATTGCCGATCGGCGCGCCGAACTGATGGCGCTCGGCGGCGTATTTCGTCGAGTCCTCGACCAGACGAGACGCAACGCCCATGCAGACGGCGGAAATGTGAAGGCGCCCGCGCTCCAGAACCTGCATCGCGGTCACGAAGCCCTTGCCCTCCGTCTCGCCGAGAAGGCAATCGGCCGGGATGCGCGCATTGTCGAAGATGACGTCGCAAATATGCGCGCCCTGCTGGCCCATCTTCTTTTCCGGCTTGCCGATGCTGATGCCCGGAATGTCGCGCGGAATGACGAAGGCGGAAACGCCCTTCGCGCCCGGCGTCTTCGGGTCGGTGCGCGCCATCAGCGTGAAGGCATGCGCCTTGTTCGCATTGGTGATGAAGCGCTTCGTGCCGTTGACCACATAATGGTCGCCGTCGCGGATCGCCGTCGTCTTGAGCGACGCCGCATCGGAGCCAGCTTCCGGCTCGGTCAGGGCGAAGCTGATGATGACCTCGCCGCTCGCGATCTTGGGCAGCCAGTATTCCTTCTGGTCCTGCCGGCCATGCATGACGATGCCCTGGCTTCCGATGCCCACATTGGTGCCGATGACGGAGCGGAAGGCCGGCGAGGTGCGGCCCAGTTCGAACATGAGGAGGCATTCCTCCTCCATGTTGAGGCCGAGCCCGCCATATTCGACCGGCACGGAAATGCCGAAGAGGCCAAGTTCCTTCATCTCCTCGACGATCTCGGCGGGAACGGCGTCGTTTTCCGACACCTGGTCCTCGATCGGCCGCAGCCGCTCGTCGACGAAGCGACGGACGGAAGAGATCAGTTGTTCGCGTGTTTCGGCGTCGAGGGCCATGTTCGCTCCGCTCTTCTGGGGGGTATGCAGGGGCGGAATTTAGCCGCTGGTGCCGAAAGATCAAAGCCCCTCGGAAAAGCGTGGCTTTTATCGACTTCCGCGGCGTAAACCGGCCCTCCACGGCCCATTGGTTCTTCGACACGGCCTTCCGACCTGCTATGAGACAGGCATTGAAGATCGCGATTTGTATCGAGGCCCCGTCATGAAAACCCCTCCCCCCCGCCTTGCCAATTATGAAAGCTGGGACGGAACCGATCCTTTCGAGGATCGCGCCGGTCCCTTCTTCTTCCGCAAGCTGGAAACGGGCGAAGTGCGCTGCGCCTTCGAGGCGACGCCTGCCCATTGCAATGGCGGCGGCTTCCTTCATGGCGGCCTCCTGATGACCTTCGCCGATTTCTCGCTCTTCGCCATCGGCCGCGACGTGATCGGCGGCCACGCCGTCACCGTATCCTTCAATGCGGAATTCACGGCCGCCGGACTCCCCGGAGACATCGTCGAGGCCCGCGGCGAAGTCATGAAGAATACCGGCAGCATGGTTTTCCTTCGCGGCCACGTCTACACGGCGACAGATGAAGGCGAGCGCGTCCTCATGAACTTCAGCGGCATCGTGAAGCGCGTCCGGCAAAAGCCTGAATCCCACTAGAGCGCTGCAAGGGCCGGAGGTGTCCCGAACATGGTTTCATTGAGCGTCCTCGACCAGTCTCCGATCCGCCAGGGCGGCACCGCCGCCGAGGCCATGGCGAACACGCTCGACCTCGCACGGCATGCGGAGCGGCTGGGCTACAGCCGCTACTGGCTCGCCGAGCATCACAACACCAATTCCTTCGCAGGCTCCGCGCCGGAAATCATGATCGCCGCCGTCGCCGCCGCGACGAGCCGTATTCGCGTGGGCTCGGCAGGCGTCATGCTCCCGCATTACAGCCCCCTCAAGGTCGCGGAGCTTTTCCGTGTCCTCGAAACGCTCTATCCGGGCCGCATCGATCTGGGGCTTGGCCGCGCGCCGGGTTCAGACCAGCGCACTGCCCGCGCCCTTCAGCCCGGACCCAATGCCTATCCCATCGACGTCTTTCCCCAGCAGGTCGAATTGCTGATCCAGTTTCTGGAAGACTCGAACGGTCTTTCCGGCGATGCGGGCGGATTCCCGGACACACATCCGTGGCGCGGCATCCACGCGACGCCGCGTGGCCCCGGCATGCCGCCACTCTGGATGCTCGGTTCGGGCGGCGACGGCGCTGCCTATGCTGCGTCCTTCGGCATGCATTATTGCTTCGCTCATTTCATCAATCAGGACGCGGGCACAGGTCCGCTGGAGCTTTATCGCAGCCAGTTCCGTCCCTCGCGCCACCTCTCTTCGCCGCATGGTTCCATCGGTGTCTCCGTCACGGTCGCGGAAACGGAAGAGGAAGCGCGCCGCATCGCCGCGCCGCGCAACCTCTGGGTTCTGCATCTCCTGCAAAACCGGGCTGGCGCCTTCCCCTCGGTCGAAGACGCGCTCGCCTATCAGTACTCGGACGATGAGAAGGTCATGCTCCGCGCGGTCGAGCGTCGCGGCATCATCGGCACGCCCGCACAGGTGCGCAGCCGCCTTCTCGCCATGGGTGAGGAATATGGCGTGGACGATTTCGTGATCCTCACCATCACCTACGATCAGAAAGACCGCATCCGCTCTTATGAGCTTCTCGCGGAAGCCTTCGGGCTTTAATCCCCCGCCTGTATCCGCGCGCGGCGCTCTGTCCTGCGGTCGAGTGCGGCGCGCAGCCTCACCTGCCGTTCATGCGTGATCGGGTAGTTCCAGATGATCGTCGTCGAGACGATCCACAAAGCGAGCGGCACGAGGCAATACATGGCGGTCAGCGCGAAATGCGCCGCCGCGCTGTTTGTCCGCGCTTGTGGATCGAAGCCGATCCAGGAAAGCACGGGCAGCGCGATCCCAACGCCCGCCGCCTCGAAGAATTTCCGCACCATGGCGAGAAAGGCGAACAGAAAAGCCGTGCGCTGCTCGCCGCTCTTGAGCGTGTCGAGATCGACAACATCGGCAAGGATCGACTGGCCGAGAATGGGCGCCGCGCCGATGGTGAAGCCCTGTATCAGCGTAATGGTCAGCATGGCGGGAAACACCGCCTCGGGAAAATTCGGCTTCACCCAGTAGATGATCACGGGCACCAGCGCGAAGGCGGCAAGGCTCGCAAATCCTGCAACGCCAATGCCCTTGTGCTTGCCGATACGTCCGCCGATGCCGACCCAGAAGGGCGAGCCGACGACGCCCGCCGCGAAAAGCGCGAAAATCAGCACCGAGCTGCTTCGGCCCATGTCCGCGACATGCTCGAAGAATAGCACTGCAACGCCTGCATTGATCGAACTTGCCAGCGCGCCGAGGATGACCGTCGCAAGGATCATGCGCAGCGGCCCGTTCCGCATCGCCACGCGCACGCCCGACACCAGGGAAATCGGTGTGCTGTGTCCCTTCGCAGGTTCGCGCACCGAGCGCAGCAGGATGATGAGGCAGACCGGAAGCAGTCCGGCCGTGAGCCAGCCCAGCGCGGCCATGGCGCCGCGCGAGGCGGCGCTCTCCGGCGTCGCTCCCCCACCGCCGCCTTGCCCCGCGACGATGGGAACCGTGATCGCAATCAGAAGTCCGATCAGCAGGAATATCTGGCGGCTGCCGGTGATGCGGTTGCGCTCGTGATAGTCGTCCGAGATTTCCGCGCCCCATGCGCCATAGGGAATCTCGATCAGCGTGTAGCCGAGATAGATCGCGCATATCCAGAGAAGCAGATAGAGGTTCGTCACGTGTCCCTGCGGCACGAAGAGCATGACCGACGCGATCATCATGATGATCACGCCACCGATGACCCATGGCCGCCGCCTGCCCCAGCGCGTATGCGTGCGGTCGCTCATGCGGCCGATGAAGGGATCGACGAACACGTCGCTCAAACGCGCAAGCATCAGGATGAAGCCCACCGCGCCGAGATCGAGGCCGAGCGTCCCTGAATAAAAGGGTGGAATATAGATCGCCAGCGGAAGCCCGATGACCGCCATGGGAACAACGAGTTGCCCATAGGCGAAGAGTTCCCATTTGCCGAGCTTCGGCGTGCCGCGCTTGCGCTGCCCGTTTCTCATTTTTCTCTGCCTCCCCGCAGATTAGTAAGCGAAAGTTACTATCTTGCCGGAAGGCAGGGCAACGCAATTCGCGTTTCCCCTCCGTCAGCCCGCGTTCAGGTAATGAGGCCGATCACCGCGCCCGTCATCGAGGTCGCAAGCGTGCCTGAAACGATGGCCCGTGTACCGAGCGTCACGATATCCGAGCGACGCGACGGCACCAGCGCCGTCAGCCCGCCGATCAGAATGCCGACGCTGCCGAGATTGGCGAAGCCGCACATGCCATAGACCATGATGAGCGCGGAGCGCGGGCTAAGCGTCCCCGGCGGCAGATGCGCGAGATCGATATAGGCGATGAACTCGTTGAGGATCGTCTTCGTCCCCATGAGCTGCCCCGCCGCCTGCATTTCGCTGGCAGGCACGCCCATCAGCCAGACGAGCGGCGAGAAAGCCCAGCCGAGCATGCGCTGCAAGGTGAGCGGCGCTCCCGCGATGTCGGGAAAGGCGCCAAGGATGATGTTGACCAGCGCGACCAGCGCCACCATCACGACCAGCATGGCAAGAATGTTGAGCAGCAGATGGAGCCCGTCCACCGTGCCCCGCGTCACCGCGTCCATGCTGCTTTCATAATCGACAAGCGGCTCTTCTCCGGCAACGCCCGTCCCTGCGAAACCCTTTTCCTCGGGCACCATCACCCGCGCCACGGTAATGCCCGCCGGCAGCGAAATGAGCGACGCGACGAGGATCTGTCCCAGCGCGCCCGGCACCACGGGATCGAGTACGCTCGCATAGAGAACCAGAACCGTGCCCGAAACGCTGGCGAGCCCGACCGTCATCATGATGAACAGTTCCGCCCGCGTCAGCCTTTCGAGATAGGGCCGGATGAGCAATGGCGCTTCCGCCATCCCGAGAAACATGGTCGACGCGGAAGCGAGCCCTACCGCGCCGCCGAGCCCCATGCTCCGTTGCAGCAGGAAGGCGAAGCCCCGCGTCACCCAGCCAAGCACTCGCCAATGCCAGAGCAGCGCCGAAAGCGCCGACATGACGACCACCAACGGCAAGGCCTGAAAGCCGATGACGTAGGCGTTGGCCGGGTTCCTGATCTCGAATGGCGCCGGGCCGCCGCCCAGATAGCCGAAAACGAAGCCCGTCCCCGCCCGCGTCGCCTCCGTCAGCGCATCGACCGCGCTGTTGAGCGCGAAGAGCGCGGCGCGCGTCGCAGGAACTTTGAGAAGCAGAAGCGCGATCGCGACCTGCAGGCCGATTCCCACCGCGACCGGCAGGATGGAAAAGTCCCGCCTGCGCTCACTGAGCACCCAGGCCACGCCAATGATTACGGCCAGCCCGAGGGCGCTTTGCAGGGGCAGAAGAGGCATTTTCACTCCAATGGCGTTTTCCCTCGCGGGAATCAGGAAGTCGGACGCAGCATAATGGCCCGAAAGCGGCCGGGTATAAGTCTGACCGATGCCTGTTCATCCGCGCAACAACACCCTCCCTTGACCCCCTACCGGCCATCATGCACAAAGTCACCCCGAAACTGACCCAGACGCAGGGGCACCAACGGCTGCCTTCAGGCGCCGACAAACCTAACGGGAGACTAGACCCATGAGCATTCGTTTTGACGGCAAGGTCGCCATCGTTACCGGCGCCGGCGGTGGCCTCGGCCGCAGCCACGCCCTGGAACTCGCGCGCCGCGGCGCCAAGGTCGTCGTGAACGATCTCGGCGGCTCGCGCGACGGCTCCGGCGGCTCGTCGGACGCGGCCAACAAGGTCGTCGAGGAAATCAAGGCGCTCGGCGGTGAAGCCATCGCCAACGGCTCCAGCGTCACCGACGACGCGGGCGTCGCCCACATGGTCAAGCAGACCATGGACGCCTATGGCCGCATCGACATCCTGATCAACAATGCCGGCATTCTTCGCGACAAGTCGTTCTCCAAGATGGAAGTCGCCGACTTCCAGCTCGTCGTCGACGTGCACCTCATGGGCACCGTGAAGCCGACCAAGGCCGTCTGGCAGATCATGCGCGATCAGGGTTATGGCCGCATCATGGTCACGACCTCGTCGACCGGTCTCTACGGCAATTTCGGCCAGACCAACTATGGCGCGGCGAAGCTCGGCGTCGTCGGCTTCATCAACACGCTGAAGCTCGAAGGCCAGAAGGACAATATCCGTTGCAACGCGCTGGCGCCGGTCGCCTATACGCGCATGACCTCGGACCTGATGCCGCCGGAAGCCGAAAAGATGCTCTCGCCGGAATCGGTCACGCCGGGCGTGATGTTCCTCGTTTCGGAAGATGCCCCCACGGGCATGATCCTCTGCGCCGGCGCCGGCGTCTTCGCCGCCGCCCGCATGGAAGAGTCCGAAGGCGTCTTCCTCGGTGGCGACGATCTCTCCGCCGAGAAGGTTGCCGCGAACTGGGAGAAGATCTCCGACTTCTCGAACGCCGCGCCCTACTTCATGGGTGGCGAGCAGACCGGCAAGTTCTTCAAGCTCGCCGCCGGCGGCAAGTAAGAAACGCCGTCTACGGACGAATTAAGGGGAGCTTCCGGGCTCCCCTTTTTTGTTGCGCCTCGTCCCAACAAGATCCGTCACCCCGGGCTAGACCCGGGGTCCATCTTTGCACCACGACGCGAAGGAACGATGGATGCCGGATCAAGTCCGGCATGACGAAAGGCTAACGGGATGCTCGGTTCAG
>DAIEIL010000047.1 GCA_027352645.1 Rhodobiaceae bacterium
ATGGTCGCCATGCTGCGATCCCGCAAGGGCCGTCGCGCCGTTCACATGCGCCTCGCCGCCCTCGCCCTTGAAAGTGACAAAGCTCTGGCTGCGCGAGAGTTTCGCGCCGAGCGTGAGCGAGAAGCTCGAAAGCCTCGCCGCCGCGCCAAGTTCCGCCGTCAGGCTTGCAAGGTGAATGGCCTCGGCGCCCTCGTCCTGGATTTTCACATGGGCAAGCGTCGCGCCCCTGACGAGCGAAACATCGGTCACCTGGTCGACGAAATAGCTCCTTGCGCCCGCATCCACATGCGTCTCGAAGATCGTCGCCTCAGCGCCCTCTTCCAGCCGCACGAGCACACGCACATGCGATGCGCCGTCATCCGTGGCGAGAAAGATCAGATGCAGCGGCTTGTCGAGCTTGACACCTTGCGCGACATGAAGGCCCAGCCCGTCGCGCATGAGCGCCGTGTTGAGCGCGATGACATTGCCCGCCTGCGCGGCAACTTTCGTCTCCACCAGTGGCCGCGCCCATGGCTCGCCCAAAGCCTCGGCAAGCGGAACGAGCGTCACGCCGTGGGGCAGCTCCGAAGCGAGATCGCTTTGCAGCCTGCCATTGACGAAGACGGCGACATGCCGGTCGATACCGTGGAAGGCGGCGATGCTGGGTCGCGCCGCGGCATCGGGCAGCGTCACTGCACCACGCGGCTGAGGGGCGGGAGAGAGGGCCGCCTTTTCAAGCGCGCGCGCGAGGTCCGTATAGCGCCAGTCTTCGAGGCGGCGATGGGGAAGGCCCGCTTCCGCGAAGGCCTTCAATGCGTCGGCCCGGCCTGCGGCAAGCCATGCGAGCCCCGCGCCCGGAAGCGCCGCGCGCTCCCGCTCATAGGTCTCAATGAAGTTGCGAGCTGCGTCTGTCATCTCGCTTCCTTACGCCGCGAATTCGGCATAGCCGGTGCGTTCAAGCTCACCAGCGAGTTCCTTGCCGCCCGTCCGCACGATCCTGCCCTTCGACAGGACATGCACGACGTCGGGCACGATATAGTCGAGAAGACGCTGATAATGCGTGATGACGATCATGGCGCGCTCCGGCGAACGCAGGCTGTTAACGCCTTCGGCCACAACCTTGAGCGCGTCGATATCGAGGCCGGAGTCCGTCTCGTCAAGGATCGCGAGCGAGGGTTCGAGCAGCGCCATCTGAAGGATTTCGGCGCGCTTCTTCTCGCCGCCGGAAAAGCCGACATTGAGCGCGCGCTTCAGCATGTCGTCGGACACGTTAAGTGGCTTTGACTTCTCGCGCACGAGCTTCAGGAAGCGCGGCGCGTCGAGCTCATCCTCGCCGCGCGCCTTGCGCTGCGCGTTGAGCGCCGTCTTGAGGAAGGTCATCGTCGTGACGCCCGGAATCTCGATCGGATACTGGAAGGCGAGGAAGACGCCCGCCGCCGCGCGCTCGTCCACATTCATGGCAAGCAGATCGCGGCCCTTGTAAGTCACGGAGCCTTGCGTCACCTCATAGCCTTCGCGACCTGCCAACACATAGGACAGCGTCGATTTGCCCGAGCCGTTCGGCCCCATGATGGCGTGAACGGTCCCCGCCTCGACCGTGAGGTCGACGCCCTTGAGGATTTCCTTGCCATTCACGTTGGCATGCAGGTTCTTGATCTCAAGCATTCTCAAACGCCTTCTCAATTCTTCAATTCGCCACCGCGGCAGGACCGCAGGCGACGCCGCAATTTCGGGTGGAAGCGCTTAACCGACGCTTCCTTCCAGACTGATGCCGACGAGCTTCTGCGCCTCGACGGCGAATTCCATGGGCAATTGCTGCAACACGTCGCGGCAGAACCCGTTGACGATGAGCGCCACCGCCTCTTCCTCCGGCACGCCGCGCTGACGGCAATAAAACAGCTGCTCCTCGCTGATCTTCGAGGTCGTCGCCTCATGCTCCAGAATCGCGGTCGGATTTTTCGACTCGATATAAGGAACCGTATGCGCCGAGCATTTCGAACCGATCAGCAAGCTGTCGCATTGCGTGAAGTTGCGGACGTTTTCCGCCTTCTTGTGCACGCTGACCAGACCGCGATAGGCATTGGATGAGAAGCCCGCCGCGATGCCCTTGGAGATGATGCGGCTCGACGTGTTGCGGCCGAGATGGATCATCTTCGTGCCACTGTCGACCTGCTGGTAATTGTTCGAAATCGCGATCGAGTAGAACTCGCCGCGTGAATCGTCGCCGCGCAGGATGCAGCTCGGATATTTCCAGGTGACGGCGGAGCCCGTCTCGACCTGCGTCCAGGAAATCTTCGAGCGCGCGCCACGGCAATCGCCGCGCTTCGTCACGAAGTTGTAGATGCCGCCTTTTCCGTTCTCGTCGCCGGGGAACCAGTTCTGCACCGTCGAATATTTGATCTCGGCATCGTCCAGTGCGATGAGCTCGACCACGGCCGCGTGAAGCTGGTTCTCGTCGCGCTGCGGCGCCGTGCAGCCTTCGAGATAGGACACGTAGGCGCCCTTGTCCGCGATGATGAGCGTCCGCTCGAACTGGCCCGTCTGCTTTTCGTTGATGCGGAAATAGGTCGAAAGCTCCATCGGGCAACGAACGCCCGGCGGGATATAGACGAAGGAACCGTCGGAAAAGACCGCCGAATTGAGCGTCGCGTAGAAATTATCCGATGACGGAACGACCGACCCCAGATACTTCTTCACCAGTTCCGGATGCTCGCGCACCGCCTCTGAGAAGGGGCAGAAGATCACGCCCACTTCGGCGAGCTTCGTCTTGAAGGTCGTGGCGACCGACACGCTGTCGAACACGGCATCGACCGCGACACCGGCAAGAATCTGCTGTTCGACAAGCGGAATGCCGAGCTTCTTGTAGGTTTCAAGGAGCTTCGGATCGACCTCGTCAAGGCTTTCCAGCTTCGCCTTCTGCTTGGGCGCTGCGTAGTAATAGGCGTCCTGGAAGTCGATCGGCGGATAGGAGACCTTCGCCCATTTCGGCTCTTCCATGGTGAGCCAGCGGCGATAGGCATCGAGACGCCACTGGAGCATCCAGTCCGGCTCTTCTTTCTTGGCGGAGATGAAGCGGATCGTATCTTCGCTCAGGCCGATAGGCGCGCGCTCGGACTCGATGTCCGTCGTGAAGCCGTACTTGTATTTCTCGCCTGCGACCTGATCGACGGATTCAACCGTCTCGCGAACCGCTGCCATATCAACTCTCCACTTCTTCGAGCGCGGAAATAGCCGCGCTCGAATTCGAACTTCTTGTCTTGTCGCGCGCGCGCTTCGCCGCGCGGGACCAGCACAGAGCAAAGCGCTCGATCTCTTCTGCCGTATTGCCGAGCCCGAGGCTCACGCGGATTGCACCCTTTGCCAGCGTATCTTCAACACCCATGGCGGCAAGCACATGCGAGCGCGCAACCTTGCCCGACGAGCAAGCGGAACCCGCGCTGACGGCGAAGCCATCGAGGTCGAGCGCCATCAGAAGCGTTTCCGCGTCGAGCCCCGGCGCGGAAAAGAGGCTCGTATTGGCAAGCCTCGCCGCACCCTCGCCGAAAACACGAAGCTCCGGCACGGCCGCGCGCAAAAGCTCTTCAAGCCTGTCGCGCAGCACGGCCACGCGCGGCATTTCAGCGATCTCCTGCGCGGCCAGCCGCGCTGCGGCACCGAACCCGGCTATGCCCGGCACATTTTCCGTGCCCGAACGGCGGCGCAATTCCTGCCCGCCGCCGCGGATCAGCGCGTCGAAGGGCAAGCCTTCGCGAATGACCAGTGCGCCCGCGCCCTGGGGCCCGCCCAGCTTGTGCGCGGAGACCGTCATCATGTCGGCGCCCAGCGCAGGAAAATCGACCGGCAGCCGGCCCCACGCCTGAATGGTGTCGGTGAGCACCAAAGCGCCTGCGTCTTTCGCCAGCGCGACGGCTTCAGCGACGGGCTGAATGACGCCCGTCTCGTTATTCGCATACATCAAGGCCACAAGGGCCTTGCCCGGCTCCGCCAGACGCCGCGCCAGTTCGCCGAGATCGGCGACGCCATTCGCATCGACGGAAAGCACCTCGACCGGAACGCCGAGACCGTTCGCCACCACCCGCACGCAATCATGCTCGATGGCCGAAACGATCACGCGTTCGACGCCCAGCGCCGTCGAGGCCACATGAAGCGCGAGGTTCGCTGCCTCGGTGCCGCCACTGGTGAAGACCACCTCGGCAGGCTTTGCATGAACCAGAGCTGCGACAGAGGCCCGCGCCTCTTCGAGCAGCTTTCGCGCCGCTCGGCCTTCGGCATGAACCGAGGAAGGATTGCCCGTGAGCGAAAGCGCGCGCAGGACCGCATCGGCCGCCTCGGCACGCACCGGGGCAGTCGCATTGTGGTCCAAATAGGCGCGTTTCTTCGTCATTCGCTCGAACCCTCGGGCGTCGGCGCAAAAATCGGTTCAGTCGGCGGCGTTGGAAATCGCCTGCTGCTCGCTCGCGCGGGCGCCCGGATGCGTCGTCGCTACCCGGCCATTTATCACGTCGCCGAGCGATACGGAGCCCAGAAACAGATGAATCTGGTGACTCAATTCGGCCCAGAGATCGTGCGTGATGCAGCGGCTGGAGGAATTGCCCATGCAGCCCTTGGGGGAGCCTACCTCGCAGCGCGTTGCGTTGAGCGGCTCGTCCACGGCCAGAATGACGTCGGAAATGCGGATTTCGTCGGCATCGCGCGACAGAAGGTAGCCGCCGCCCGGCCCGCGCACGCTTTTCACCAGGTCGCCGCGGCGCAGCTTGGCGAAAAGCTGCTCCAGATAGGAAAGGGAGATTTCCTGACGTTCCGCGATGTCCGCCAGAGCCACCGGCCTGCCGGAACCGAACCGGGCCAGATCCGCCATCGCCATCACGGCATAACGACCTTTTGTGGTGAGCTTCACGGCCTACTCCTTTCGAAACCGCCCCGAGATCAGAGTCCGGGGCCTAAAACCCTTGCGCAACCGGCACTTGCCTGTGTTAAAGAACGAACGCCTTTCAGCCTGGCCGGAAAGCCGATGCGCCTTTTTCGGCAGCATCCGGGGCGCCAGACGGAAAAGGCGCGCGGCTGGGCTTCGGCTTTTCCGAGCGCCACAGTCAACTACTTAGCCACCTCTGGACCAGATTTCCAGAGAAAACCGCCCTTCTATCTCGAAAATTTCCGAGGCGGGCGGTAGGTTAATGGCCCCGGAATGCCGGCGCCGTGCAAAAAAGAGACGAGAGTGCAATGCCAGAAGTCATTTTCAACGGTCCCGCCGGCCGCATCGAGGGGCGTTACCACCACAGCCGCAAGTCGAATTCGCCGATTGCGCTGGTGCTGCACCCCCATCCGCAGTTTGGCGGCACCATGAACAACCCGGTCACCTACACCCTGTTTCAGGGCTTCGTGAACCGCGGCTTCTCGGTACTCCGCTTCAATTTCCGCGGCGTCGGCCGCAGCCAGGGCGCTTTCGATTCCGGGATCGGTGAGCTTTCGGACGCCGCTTCCGCGCTCGACTGGCTTCAGGCACAGAACGCCGACGCCTCGCAGTGCTGGATCGCGGGCTTCTCCTTCGGCGCATGGATCGCCATGCAGGTTCTGATGCGCCGTCCCGAGATCGAGGGCTTCATCTCGGTCGCCCCGCCGGCCAACATGTATGACTTCACCTTCCTCGCGCCCTGCCCCTCTTCGGGTCTCATCGTCAACGGCAGCGCCGATCAGGTCGCGCCCGCCGCCGATGTGCAGAAGCTCGTCGACAGGCTGAAGACGCAGAAGGGCATCGTCATCGAGCACTCGACGATCGAAGGCGCGAACCACTTCTTCGACCAGCACCTCGAACCGCTGGCGGCCGTTTCCGGCGCCTATCTCGACAAGCGCCTCGCGGCCTTCGCCGCGCGGGCCTGACACAAGCCACAAGATTCCGGGGAGGAGCCGATGCTCTATGCGATCGTCAAGGCGCTCCTCTCCGGCGTCATCATCATGGCCGTATCCGAGATCGCGAAGCGCAATCCGTCTTTCGGCGCGCTGGTGGTCTCGCTCCCGCTCGTCTCCATCCTCGCCATCATCTGGCTCTGGAACGACACCGGCGACGGCGAACGCATCGCCGCCCATGCCGAAGCCACCTTCTGGTATGTATTGCCGACGCTGCCGATGTTTCTGGTGCTGCCCGCGCTTCTGCGCGGCGGTACGGGCTTCTGGTTTTCGCTCGGGCTTTCCTGTCTGCTCACCTTCGCCCTTTATCTCGCGACAGTCTGGATCGCGGCGAAGTTCGGCGTCAGGCTCTGACTACCTCGCAGCCCTGTGCAGCCGCCCGCCCTTCATGGGTTCGGGCACGCCCGTCGTCGTCGGCAGGCTGAGCGGAAGGCCGCGCAGCGACCTCGCGGCGAGATAGGCGAAGGCCTCCGCCTCCGTCGCGTCGCCGTTCAGGCCCAGCGCGTCGATGCTGCGCACCGGAACGCCGAGTTTCTCCTGCAGTTTTTGCATCAGAAACGCGTTATGCCGTCCGCCGCCCGCGACGACCCACTGCTTCGGCTGCGCCGGGAAATGCCGCGCCGCACGGACGATGGACTCGACCGTAAAACTTGCCAGCGTCGCCGCGCCGTCCGCCACATCCAGATGTTTCCACGCC
>DAIEIL010000060.1 GCA_027352645.1 Rhodobiaceae bacterium
AACGTCCAGTCGACGCCGCGAACGGCGCCCCTGCCGTCGGTCACGAAAGTGGGGCCACAATCGCGTATCCAGCTGTCATTGTTCGACATTTCGACGACGCGAATGTTCGGCGTCAGGACGCGCCGCGCATTCTGGAATTGCGCGGGCGAGACGCAGACAGTCACAGCCTCGGTCTCGGCGATGGCCGAGGCGACGGCGGCAAAAGCCGCCTGCGCGGGCTTGCCGCCGAGCCGCCAATTATCCGGCCTCTCGGGCCAGAGCATCCATGTGCCGACATGCGGCGCCCATTCGGCGGGCATAAAGAACCCGTCCGCCGCCGGTGTCAAAGTGAACGTAGCACTCATTTCTCGAACCTTTCGCGATCAGGCGGATTTTCGACCCTGAATGGCAAGGATCACCTCGCCGAGCAGAGCGGTAAGCACCACGCCTCCGATGATCGGTCCCGCCGTCTTCCAGTCGATGCCTTCGCCCGGCACCCAGACGAAGAAGATAATCGCCTGGGCGACGAAGAAGAAACAGAGCGACGCAAGAATGACGATCACGGCCCGGTTACCCGGCACACGATAGGGCCGCGGCACATCCACATCGACCCTGCGCAGTTTCAGGAAAGCCACGAAGACGAGTAGATAGGGCAGCAGAAAGACGATGGAGCTGAAGGCGAAGAGCGACCAGAAGAGATCTTCCGCCGTTCCCGCCATTAGACCGTAAAGAACGATAACGACGGTCGAAACGAGGCCAGTCAGCAGGAAGGCGCCGACAGGCGTGTTGTAGGTTGGATGGAGGCTCCCGAAAACGGCGGGAAGCTCACCGTCGGCGGCGGCGGCCTGCGCCGTGCGGTTTGCGCCCAGAGTCCAGGTCACCATGTTGGCGAAGAACGTATAGAGCGCACCGAGGCCGACGATCATGGTCACGGCCTTGGCCAGCTGGGAATCGCCGAGCAGCTTTCCAACCGTATCGAGGACGCCTTCGATAAGTCCGATCTGATCGACCGGCAGCGCGGCGAGAATGCCGAAGGTCGCCAGAAGGTAGAAAGCGACGATCGCAAGACCGGCGACGACGATGGCCACCGGCACGTCGCGGGCGGGGTTCTGCATCTCCTCGCCTGCGCCGGACATGAGCTCGAAGCCGAGGAAGTTGTAGACAACGACCGGCAGGAAGGCGAGGCCGACATCCCAGCTCGGCGTGAGCGAGGCGATGGTGATGTCGTTCGCCATGCCGCGCGTGGCCGCAACCCAGATGCCCGCAATGCCCATGAGCAGCATGATGGCGGCTTTCACCACCGCGCCGACATTCGGCACCCATTTGCTGGTGGCAAGGCTCGCAATGCCGACGCCGACCGTGATCCATGTCATCACGATGCCGATGGCGATCTTCGTCCAGAGGCCCATTTCAGGCGCGAAGAGCTGCGCGGCCATGCCTGCAAAGAGGATGTAAACGGAGGGCATCCAGAGCGCGACATTGACCCAGTAATACCAGCCCGCGCGGCCCGCCCATCGGTCGCCATAGGCGCGACGGATCCACTGCTGAATGCCGCCTTCGCCGGGATAGGCGGCGCCTAGTTCGGCGACGATGAGGCCATAGGGAACAAAGAAGAAAAAGAAGGTGATGACCCACCATGTGAGCGAGGAAACGCCAACCTTGGCCGAAGCCGCCAGCGTATCGATGACGAGGATCGCGCAGACCGTGAAGAGCGTCATGTCGAGCGCATTCAGGACGCGCTTGAAGCCGCCGCGTCCTGCCGTCGCCGGAGTGTTGATAACAGTCATCCGAATGTCTCCTTGTCCCTATGGCGTTTTCAGTTTGCGTCGTATGGGGGCAAAAGTTTTGCGCCGAGAAATGCCTGGATACGGCCCGCGTGCCAGTCGCGAAGCGCCTGTTGCGGACGGCGGATATGCGGGTACACAAACTCGATGAGGATCGCCTTTTCGGTGTGGAGACGATTCTCGGACTGGTCGTAGATAATGGAACGCGGGTGATCGAGAACCTCGTCCGTCGCTTCGACGCCGCGGCTCGCGGGCAGGCAATGCATCATTTTCGCGTGAGATGGCGCCTTGCTGAAGAGGGCGAGATTGACTTGGAACTTCGGCATGAAGGCCGCCTTGCGATCGGGTATTTCCGATTCCTGGCCGACCCACCACCAGAGATCCGTGTAGATGAAATCGGCGTCGGTGACGGCGGCGACGGGATCGTCGGTGATGGTGAGCGTGCCGCCGGAGATCGCGCAATTCGCGCGCGCCACAGCCTGAAGCTCGACGGATGCCTGATACTGCTTCGGCGCGGCTTGCGTGAAATGCATACCGAGCTGGGTGCAGATCAGCATCAGTGAGGAACAGACATTGGTCGTATCGCCGACAAAGGTCACCTTCAGGTCTTCGAGCGGCTTGTCGGGCAGCTTATGCTCCAGCATGGTGAAAACGTCGCAGACGACCTGTGTCGGGTGATTGTAATCGGTCAGACCGTTGATGACGGGAACGGTCGCGTGTTTCGCAAGTTCCAGAACCATCGAATGCTTGAGCATCCGTGCCTCGATGGCGTTGGTCATGCGGCTGATGACCTTGGCCGTGTCCTTCGCCGACTCGCGCACGCCGAGATGGATTTCACCGGGCCGGAGATAGAGCGCATGACCGCCGAGCCGCGTCATCGCCACCTCGAATGAAATGCGCGTGCGCGTCGACGGCTCCTCGAAGATCATGCCGAGCGAAGCGCCTTCGAGAAGGCGCGGCAGCGCACCCTGCTTGTCCGCCGCCTTGGTGAGGCGAACGAGTTCGATGAGGTCGAGCAATTCCGCCTTGGTGAAGTCCTGCGTGTCGATGAAGTGGCGCATTCTGGAATCCTGTTACGAAACGGCGATATGCCAGCCGGTTGCGAAGAGAGGGAACGGCGATCTAGAGTCGCTGGACTTCGCTTCGAACGAAGCGGACCAACGCCTTTTCCAATGGGTTGAGACATGACGAGCCTGACCGTCGCCGCCACGCAGATGGCATGCGGAAACGACCGCGACGAGAACATCGCGAATGCGGAACGCCTGGTGACGGCAGCGGCAGAGAAAGGCGCGCAGCTGATCCTGCTGCAGGAGCTTTTCGAGACGCCCTATTTCTGCAAGGACACGCATCCGGACCTGCTGCACCTCGCGCTGCCGGTCGGCGAGAATCCCGCCGTTCAACACATGCGCGTGCTTGCGGCGCGGCATGGCGTGGTCCTGCCCGTCTCGATCTACGAGCGCGCCAACAATGCGCTCTACAATACGCTGGTCATGATCGACGCCGATGGCGAGATTCTCGGTATCTATCGCAAGTCGCATATTCCGGACGGCCCGGGCTACAAGGAGAAATATTACTTCTCGCCCGGCGACACGGGCTTTCATGTCTGGCCGACGCGCTTCGGCCGCGTCGGCGCCGCCGTCTGCTGGGACCAGTGGTTCCCCGAAACGGCGCGCATTCTGGCCCTGAAAGGCGCGGACGTGATCTGCTACCCGACCGCCATTGGCTCCGAGCCCCATGACCCCACGATCCATTCGCGCGATCACTGGCAGCGCACCATGCAGGGCCATGCGGCCGCGAACATGGTGCCCGTGATCGCTTCGAACCGGACCGGGCTTGAAGAGGGGCGCACCTGCGACATCACCTTCTACGGCTCGTCCTTCATCGCGGACAATACGGGCAAGAAGGTCGCCGAGGCGGGCGAGACGGGGGAAGCGGTGCTGACCGCCAGTTTCGACATCGAGGCGAACCGGCGAACCCGCCTCGAATGGGGCGTTTTCCGCGACCGCCGCGTCGATCTCTACCGCGAGCTGCTCACCATGGACGGCGTGCTGCGCCATGCTGCACATCAGTGACGCCCAGCTTCTGTAAAGCTGTCGCATCGTCGTTGACGGCATAATCCGGCTCAAGAGCGACATGGCCTGTCCGCGATTGCTTTCGGTTCATCATCCTTTCAACGAGCCGCGCCGGTGACATTGATCGACGTCAACGGCGGCTGACGAAGCGAAACGGCCCAAGCGGGGCATTGACCCGCGAGGCGTTCAACATCATGTTCCGCGGCATGGACGCCGCCAAAAACATCTTTTCCTACCGCAAGCATTGGGCCCACCGCTTCGGCGTGGCGCCTTTCCTGCCCATGTCGCGCGCGGAAATGGACCAGCTGGGCTGGGATCAATGCGATGTGATCCTCGTCACCGGCGATGCCTATGTCGATCACCCCAGTTTCGGTATGGCTATTATCGGGCGATTGCTCGAGTCTCAGGGCTTCCGCGTCGGGATCATTTCGCAGCCGGACTGGCAGAGCGCCGAGCCTTTCAAGGCGCTCGGGAAGCCTGCGCTCTATTTCGGCGTGACCGGCGGCAACATGGATTCCATGGTCAACCGCTACACGTCCGACCGGCGGCTCCGTCATAACGACAGCTACACGCCGGGCGGCGAAGGCGGCAAGCGGCCGGACCGTTCCACCATCGTCTATGCGCAGCGCTGCCGCGAAGCCTACAAGGATGTGCCGATCATGCTCGGCGGCATCGAAAGCTCGCTTCGCCGCATCGCGCATTACGACTACTGGTCGGACAAGGTGCGCCGCTCGATCCTGATCGATGCGAAGGCCGACATCCTGCTTTACGGAAATGCCGAGCGCGCGATCGTGGAAGTGACGCACCGGATCGCCAAGGGCGCAAAGCCGTCCGAGATCGACGATGTGCGCGGCGTCGCCGTGACGAAGCCCGCCGTGCCGGAAGGCTGGACGGAAGCTCATGCTGACGATATCGATGCTTCCGACGAAGGCGCCCGCGCCAGCGCAGCCAATACCGTGGTGCGTCTCCCCTCCTACGAGCAGGTCTCGGCCGATCCCGAAACCTATGCCCGCGCGTCGCGCGTTCTCCACCGCGAGAGCAATCCGGGCAATGCGCGGCCTCTCGTGCAGCGCCACGGCAATCAGGAAGTGTGGCTGACGCCGCCGCCCATTCCGCTGACGACCGAGGAAATGGACGGGGTCTACGATCTGCCCTATGCGCGCGCACCGCATCCCGCTTACGAGGGCCAGAAGATCCCCGCCTGGGACATGATCAAAACCTCCGTCACGATCATGCGCGGTTGCTTCGGCGGCTGCTCCTTCTGCTCGATCACCGAGCATGAAGGCCGCATCATCCAGAGCCGCTCGGAAGGCTCGATCCTGAAAGAGATCGAGACCGTGCGCGACAAGGTAGAAGGTTTCACCGGCATCATCTCGGACATTGGCGGGCCGACCGCCAACATGTATCGCATGGCCTGCAAGGACAAGCGCACGGAGTCTCTCTGCCGCAAGCCGTCCTGCGTCTATCCGGGCATTTGCCCCAATCTCAATACCAGCCACGAGTCGCTGATCCAGCTCTATCGCAAGGCGCGCGAGCTGCCGGGCATCAAGAAGATCATGGTCGCCTCGGGCGTGCGCTACGACCTCGCCGTCGAAAGCCCGACCTACATCAAGGAACTCGTCACGCATCATGTCGGCGGTTACCTGAAGATCGCGCCCGAGCATACGGAGCAGGGCCCGCTCTCCAAGATGATGAAGCCGGGTATCGGCGCTTACGACCGCTTCAAGAAGATGTTCGACGAGGCAGCGAAGAAGGCGGGCAAGGAATATTTCCTCATCCCCTACTTCATCGCCGCGCATCCCGGCACGACGGACGAGGACATGATGAACCTCGCCCTTTGGCTGAAGCGCAACAAATACCGCGCCGATCAGGTGCAGACCTTCCTGCCCTCACCCATGGCGCTTTCAACCGCCATGTATTATTCCGGCAAGAACCCGCTAAAGGCCGTCCGCCGCGGCGCGTCGGAAGAGGTCGAGACGATCAAGGGGTTGAAGCAGCGCCGGTTGCACAAGGCATTCCTTCGCTATCACGACGCTGAAAACTGGCCGCTGCTGCGCGACGCGCTGAAGCGCATGGGCCGCGCCGACCTCATCGGCCCCGGCAAGCATCAGCTCATCCCCGCATGGCAGCCCGCCGGCACAGGCCTCAGCGGCGGCGAAGGAAAGCGCCTCGGCAAGAAGCACAAGGAACAGAAGTTCACGACCAAGGGCGTGTTCCCGAAATCGAGATAATGCCGCGCCCCGGGAGAACGGTCGGCGAGCGCCGCAAGAGCGCTCGCCTCGTTCGATTTTACTGCGCGGCTACCGTCGCGCGCTGCGCGAGCGTGTAATCCTCAAGCGCGACATTGGCCGTCGCCTTGGCGTAGTCGCGTGTATGCGAGCCCCAGTTCTGGGTGATGCGGCCGTCCGCTGTCTTGTACCAGGAGTGGCAGCCCGGATCGGCCCAGGTGGTCTTGGCAAGGTTCGCCTGAAGCTCGCGGTTGAAGCGATCCTGCGCCGTTTGGGTCACATCCATGGAGGCGGCCCCACGTGCTTCCAGCGCCTGCAGCGCCTTCACCGCATATTCAACCTGACGCTCGATCATGAAGGTGATCGTGTTGTGGCCGAGATTGGTGTTGGGCCCATAGAGCATGAACATGTTCGGGAAACCCGCGGTCGTGATGCCAAGATAGGCTTCCGGCGCCTCATGCCAGACGTCGTTGAGGCGCTTGCCGCCGCGACCGACCACATCCATCGACCAATGCCAGCCCGTCGTCTCGAAGCCCGTCGCATAGACGATGACGTCGAGATCATGCATCGCGCCGTCGGTGGTCTTCACGCCTTCGGGCGTAATGCCCTCGATATGCTCGGTGACGAGTGAGACATTGGGGCGCATCAGGGCCGGGTAGAAATCGTCGGTGATGAGGATGCGCT
>DAIEIL010000070.1 GCA_027352645.1 Rhodobiaceae bacterium
TTGATCTTGTAGCCGAACTCTTTCGCGAACTTGATATCGGCGGCGGTGATCTTCTCAATGCCTTCGATATCCACGCTGCCGAAATCGACTTCGCGGCCAAAGGCAAGACTCGCGAGGATCGCCAGCTTGTGCGCGGCGTCGATACCGCCGACATCGAAGCTCGGATCGGCTTCGGCATAGCCGAGCGCCTGCGCGTCCTTCAGCACATCGGCGAAGTCGCGGCCCGTCGTCTCCATCTCGGTGAGAATGTAGTTGCAGGTGCCGTTGAGAATGCCGGTGACGCTTTCGATCTCGTTCGCGGCAAGGCCTTCGCGCAGCGCCTTGATGATCGGAATGCCGCCCGCGACCGCCGCTTCATAGTTCAGCGCCACGCCTGCTTTTTCCGCAGCACGGGCGAGCGCAACGCCGTGGTTGGCGATCAGCGCCTTGTTCGCGGTCACGACATGCTTGCCGTTGGCGAGCGCCGCTTCCACAAGCTCGCGCGCCACGCCTTCGGCGCCGCCAATAAGCTCGACCACCACGTCGATGTCATCCGCCGTCGCGAGCTTGCGCGCGTCGTCTTCCCAACGCGCGGAACCGAGGTCGACGCCGCGCGTCTTCGCCTTGTTCCGTGCACTGACGGCAACGATGTCGATCGGGCGTCCGGCAGCGGCAGCAAGGAACTCCCGTCGCGCGGCCAGAATCTTGACCACGCCGACCCCGACGGTGCCGAGGCCCGCCACACCTATCCTGAGTGGTTTCGTCACTGGCGGCTCGCTCTCGTCGAATTGGGATGCTGGACGACGTTGCTCTTGATCCCCATCCGATCCTCGTATTCCGCAATGATCTGGTCGGCGTTCTGCATCATGCGCTTCACATTGCGCGCGGCCTGACGGATGCGCTGCTCGTTTTCGACGAGACCGATGCGGACATGTCCATCGCCATACTCACCAAAGCCGATACCCGGCGCGACGGCCATGTCGGCCTGCTCGAGCAGCAGCGTCGCAAAGCCCATCGAGCCGAGATGTCGGAACTTCTCCGGGATCGGCGACCAGGCGAACATGCTGGCGGGCGGGCTCGGAATGTCCCAGCCAGCGCGGGCCATGCTGTCGACGAGCACGTCGCGACGGCTCTTGTAGGTCTGGCGGATTTCCTCGATGCAATCGGTCGGGCCGTTGAGCGCCGCCGTCGCCGCCACCTGAATGGGGGTGAAGGCGCCGTAATCGAGATAGGACTTCACGCGGCCAAGCGCGTTGATGAGACGGTCGTTGCCGACCGCAAAGCCCATGCGCCAACCCGGCATGGCGAAGGTCTTGGAGAGCGAGGTGAACTCCACCGCCCGCTCCTTCGCGCCCGGCACCTGCAGGATCGAGGGTGGCGGATTGCCGTCGAAATAGATCTCGGAATAGGCGAGATCGGAGATGATGTAGATGTCGTGCTTGGCTGCGAAGGCGACGACATCGCGATAGAAATCGAGATCGGCCACCTGCGCCGTCGGGTTCGACGGATAGGAGACGACGAGCGCCGTGGGCTTCGGCACGCTGTGGCGCACGCCGCGCTCAAGCATGTCGAAGAAGCCGGACGGGCTCTCGAAGGGCACCGAGCGGATGACGGCACCCGAAATGATGAAGCCGAATGCGTGGATCGGATAGCTCGGATTCGGGCAGAGGATGACGTCGCCGGGCGCGGTGATCGCCTGTGCGAGATTGGCGAGACCCTCTTTCGAGCCGAGCGTCGCGATGACTTCCGTTTCCGGATTGAGCTTCACGCCGAAGCGGCGCTCGTAATAAGCGGCCTGGGCGCGGCGCAGGCCGGGAATGCCGCGCGACGAGGAATAGCGATGCGTCTTCGGGTCGCGAACCGCCTCGATCAGCTTTTCGACGATGTGCGGCGGCGTCGGCATGTCGGGGTTGCCCATGCCGAAGTCGATGATGTCCTTGCCCTCGGCGCGCGCCTTGGCCTTGAGCTTGTTCACGCTCTCGAAGACATAGGGGGGCAGACGCTTTATGCGGTGGAACTCTTCGCTCATGGCCAGATCCTGAATTGACGCCGGACATTCACCCTAATGGGGCGATCCGGGCGCCCTTATAGCTCCAAAGCCCCGGCCGGGCCACGTTCAAATGGCCGAAACCGCAGGCAAATCCTTGCAGAAGGGACAAGGGCCATATGGCCCCCGTCCTGAGGCGGGATTGTGACGCATTCGAAGGGAATCGGGAATAAATGATCCCGGCATCCCTCGGGGCCCTACTTGCCCCCACCGACTGTCGGCTTGACCTCGACCGGCGTGGTCGGCGCGGCAGTGACCGGCTGTTCGGCATTCGGATCGGGCTTCTCCTCGGCCGGCTCCGCCGAAGCGGCGGGCGCATCCTTCGCCGGGGGCAGGCCTCGCGCCTCCTCGAGCGTCCTGTGACCGCCACGGGTCGGCACGGGGATAACACCCGGTTCGAGATTCAGCTTCTTCTCGGGCGCGGCAGGCGCTTCGTTCGTCGGCGCCATTGCGGCGGGTTCTGGCAATGCCGGGGGCGTTGCCGCAGGCGGGGTTTCCGTCGGCGTCGGGGCCTTAACGGCGGCGGGCTTGGTCACCGGGGCGGAAGGCTTCACCTGAGCGGGAACGGGCGTTGGCGTTGGTGCGGGCGTGACGACCGGCGCGGCTACCGGAGCCTTGACCGGCGCGGGTGCCTTCACAGCCG
The DNA here is from genome assembly GCA_027352645.1 of Rhodobiaceae bacterium. Classification (GTDB taxonomy): domain Bacteria; phylum Pseudomonadota; class Alphaproteobacteria; order Parvibaculales; family Parvibaculaceae; genus Parvibaculum. The sequence goes on from DAIEIL010000070.1 coordinate 2,670, forward strand.
GCGGCGGCGTCGGAACCGGCGCGGCGGCCGGGGCCGTCATTGCCGGTGCAGGTACAGGCGCAGGCGTTGCCGCCACAGGCTGAGGGGCCGCTGTCGAGCCGGTGCGCAGAGCGTCGTCCGTCTGCTTCGCGGCGGCGCGGTCGGCGGCCAGGCTCCTTGCGATATCTTCCTGCTGGTCCTTGGGTGTCGCAGCCGGCGCGCTCGAGGGCACCTTGGCCAGATCGGGGAAGCTGTTCGAGCCGGGCTGGGCCTCGGCAGGCTTGGTCTGCCCATAAACGGGGCTGGGCTTCGCATCGTCCGGAATCGCGGAGCAGCCGGCCAAGGCGCCCGCAACGAGAGCCGCGGCCCCGGCCTGCGTCAGAAACGCCCCGAGAGTGCCGTTGCGTATTCCGCCGTTCCAACCATGCCGGGACATTCGTGTAGCTCCTTGACCGCTTTTGGATGCCCTGCCCAGATCCACGCGAGCCGAAAGGTGTCGCGCTGCCCCTAGGCGAGCGTTGCCAACCGTATAGTATAAGAACGAAACAAAAAACCGTTTGTCGCAGGTCCGAAAACCAGTCTCAATCGAGCTAGCGAGCCGCGGCCTGTCGGAAACAGGCTTCAAGAAATTGTCGCGCCCCATCGCGAAGATCGTTGCCATGACAGAAAAGACGACAACGACGACGAAAACAATGCCGAAGCGCGCCAGGAACCCGAAGCCCGAACTTCCGCCTCAGCCGGACGCAGCGTCGTCCGCCGCCGGAGCGCCTTCCGGGAACGAGCAGCCGCCCTACCCGGTGCCCGACATGGGCGCTCTGGCGATCAATCTGATCAAGGCTGCAACGCTCGGTCAGAAGGCAGCGCGGCTCATGGCAGGGAGCGAAGGCCGCGGCGCTGCCGAATCGACCATGCTGGACGTGAGACGCATCGGCAAGACCATGCTCGATGTCGCAACCAGCTATGTTCGCGATCCCGCGCGGCTGGTCGAATCCCAGCTCCAGCTCTGGAACGGATATATCGACCTCTTTCAGACGGCGACCCGGCGCTTCCTTGGCGAAGACACGAAGCCCGTCGTCGAACCCTCGCGCTCCGACAAGCGCTTCAAGGATCCGGAGTGGCAGAACAATCTCGTCTTCGATCTGCTGAAACAGTCCTACCTCATCGCGAGCCAGTGGCTGACTCAGCAGGTGCAGACGACGCAGGGCATCGACGCGCATACGCGCAAGAAGGCCGACTTCTATGTCCGCCAGTTCGCCAATGCCTTCTCGCCCTCGAACTTCCTGCTGACCAATCCTGAGGTGCTGCGCACCACGCTTGCCACCAATGGCGAGAACCTCGTGCTCGGCATGCAGCATATGCTTGAGGATGTGGAGCGCGGCAATGGCCGTCTGCAGATCCAGCAGACCGACATGAAGGCCTTTCGTCTCGGCGAAAACATCGCGCTGACGCCCGGCAAGGTCGTCTACCAGAACGATCTCATCCAGCTGCTGCAATATGAGCCGACAACCGAAAAGGTCCACAAGCGGCCGCTGCTCATCTTCCCGCCCTGGATCAACAAATATTATATCCTCGACCTCACGCCGGAAAAATCCTTCGTCAAATGGGCCGTGGCGCAGGGCTTCACCGTCTTCGTGGTGAGCTGGGTCAATCCCGACGCGCAGCTCGCGATGAAGAGCTTCGAAAGCTACATGTTCGACGGCGTCTATGACGCGCTCGAAGCGGTGGAAAAGGCGACGGGCGAAAAGGAAGTCAACGCCATCGGCTATTGCATCGGCGGCACGCTGCTCGCATCAAGCCTCGCCCACATGGCTGCCAAGGGCGACAAGCGTATCAAATCCGCGACCTTCTTCGCCACGCAGGTCGATTTCACCGAAGCAGGCGATCTTCAGGTCTTCATCGACGAGGAGCAGATCGCCGAGGTCGAGCAGCAGATGGAAGCGCATGGCGGCGTGCTCGAAGGCTCGGCCATGGCCTCGACCTTCAACATGCTGCGCTCGAACGAGCTGATCTGGTCTTACGTGGTCAACAACTACCTGCTCGGCCGCGAGCCCGTTCCGTTCGATCTTCTCTACTGGAACGCCGACGCAACGCGCATGCCTGCGAAGATGCACATCTTCTATTTGCGCGAATGCTACCTCCGGAACAATCTCGCGGAAGGCAGGATGGCGCTCGGCGGCGTGGACCTCGACCTCTCGAAGGTGACAATCCCCGTCTACCTCCAGTCGAGCCGCGAGGACCACATTGCGCCTTATAATTCGGTCTACAAGGCGACGCGTCTCTTCAGCGGCCCGGTGAAATTCATCATCGCCGGGTCCGGCCATATCGCAGGCGTCATCAATCCGCCTACGGCGCAAAAATACCAGTACTGGACGAATGACGAACGCCCCGCGACACCTGACGCATGGCTCGCCGGCGCGACGGAAACGCCCGGCTCCTGGTGGCCGGACTGGCACTTATGGATCAAGGACATGGCGGGCGAGCTTGTTCCCGCCCGCATTCCCGGCGACCGGGGACTCCCCGTGCTTGAAAACGCGCCCGGCTCCTATGTGATGGTCAAATCCGGCGAATAGGCGTCCGGCCTTCCGCGATCATTTTCCCGACATCACCCTCGATCGTCCCGCAGACGGCATCGAGCCTGATCTACTGCCTCGGTCGAGCGCTCGCCGCATTCCCGCAGGCCCCACTTCGAAAATAGCAACTGTCCCCAAAGCGGTACGCCAGCTAGCTTTGTGCGAATTAAAGCCGGAGGCCCATCCTGTCTCTCTCCATCACGCTGCTCGTCCTTCTCGCCGCGCTGCTTCATGCGATGTGGAACGCGCTCCTCAAGTCGAATACCGACCGGCTGTCGATGATGGCCTTCGTCGCGGGCAGTGGCAGCCTGATGATGCTGCCGCTGCTGCCCTTCACGCCGGTGCCGAGCTGGGAGGTGTGGAAGATCATCCTGCTCTCGCTGGCGTTCCATACCGGCTACAAGATCTTCCTCATCAAGGCCTATACGCATGGCGATTTCGGGCAGGTTTACCCGCTGGCGCGCGGCTTCGCCCCTGCCATCGTCACGGTCGTTGGCTTCGTTTTTCTCGGCGAGCAACTGGCGCTCACGGCAACCGTCGGCATCGTCCTGATCCTAGCCGGCGTGGTCAGCCTCGCCTGGCGCTCGAAGAACGGCACGCAGAGCCCTACCAATCCGCATGCGATCTTCTATGCCCTCGGCACCTCGCTCTTCATCGCGAGCTATACGCTCAATGACGGGCTAGGCGGCCGCACCGCACTCACGCCGAGCGATTACGTGATCTGGCTCTTCGCGCTCGACGGTATCTCCATCGTGCTGATCGCGCTCTGGCGGCGCGGTCCCGCCCTGCTCCGCCCGCAACGCGCATGGGCTTATGGCGCGGCCGGCGGTGCCGCCTCGACCGTCGCCTACTGGCTCGTCATCTGGGCCATGTCGGTCACTCCGCTCGGTCCCGTCGCGGCCTTGCGCGAAACCAGCGTCGTCTTCGGCGCGCTGATCTCCGGCTTCATCCTCAAGGAAGGCCTCGGATGGCGCTCGGTGGTGGCCGCCGCCACGGTCGCGGCGGGCGTCATCCTGCTGAAGCTCTGAGAGCCTATTCAGCGGCGTCGAAAAGACCGGTCGGCAAGCCGTCGAGACTCACCATGTTCTTCTCGCGGCGATAGGTGTCGAGGCCTTCTTCGCCCTTGCCTTCGGCCCACCGCGTCAGACCGGGGCGTTCTTCCCGATATTCGAAATGCGGAACTGCATAGCCGCAGGATGTCTGCACCAGATCGATATCGAGCACCACCATCTGCCGCGCACCGGCAGGCTCGACGCCGCCGAACTGAGCCGCCAGCAATCGCGCATATTCCTCGCTGCCGCGCCGGATGACGCGCCCACGCCCATAAAGCCGCAGGATCATCGGCGCGCCTTCGAAGGCGCAGAACATGATCGTCAGCCGGCCATCCGCCTTGAGATGCGCGGCCGTTTCGCTGCCGCTGCCGGTATGGTCGAGATAGACGACACTATTGGGCCCAAGCACACGCAGCGCATCAAGCCCCTTGGGCGAGACATTGACGCGGCTCTCCGCCGCCGCCGAAGCGACGAAGAAGATGTGCTGGCGTTCAATGAAAGCGCGCAGGTCCGGTTCAATAGACGCGAACTGCTTGGCCATGTCCTATCCCTCCAGATTGACTCCCTGCCCCTCGTCCAACCCCAGCATGATATTGAGGCACTGCACGGCCTGCGCCGATGCCCCTTTGCCGAGATTGTCGAGCAGCGCGACAAGCCGCGCCTGCTTTTGCTGTTCATTGCCGAAGACGAAGAGCTTCAACTCGTTCGTGCCGTTGAGACCCTCCGGATCGAGCGTCTTCAGCGCGGCAGCTTCATCGAGTGAAGCGACCGAGACGAAGCGTTCGCCTGCGTAGGAATCGGCAATCGCCTCATGGACGCGAGCAACCGTGGCATCGCCCGGCAGCGCCCAGAGCTGGAGCGGCACTTCCACGATCATGCCCTGGGCGTAGCGGCCCACGGCAGGCGCGAAAAGCGGCCTGTGATTCAAGCCGCCATGCACGCGAATCTCCTCGACATGCTTGTGCTCAAGGCCCATCGCATAGATGCGATAAGGCACCTCGGTGTAATTCGGCGCGGCCTTGTCCTCGAACTCGGCAATCATCTGCTTGCCGCCACCGGAATAGCCGGAAATCGCGTTCACCGTCACCGGCCAGCCGGACGGCAGAATGCCGGCCTGCGTCAGCGGCCTGATGAGCGAGATCGCGCCTGTCGGATAACAGCCCGGATTGGTGATGCGCTTCGCACCCGCGATTTCCTTGCGCTGACCTTTGCTCATTTCGGGCAGGCCATAGGTCCAGCCGGTTGTCGTCCGATGTGCGCTCGACGCGTCGATGACGCGTACGGAGGAATTTTCGATGAGCGTCGCCGCTTCCTTCGCCGCGTCGTCCGGCAGGCAGAGGATCACGATGTCGGCGGAGTTCAACGCCTCTTTCCGCGCGGCGGCATCCTTGCGCTTCTCGTCGCTCAGGCGAATGAATTCGAGGTCGCCCCGCTTCTCGAGCCGCGCCCTGATCTGGAGACCGGTGGTCCCCGCCTCGCCGTCGATGAAAATCTGCGTCGTCATCTTTCGCTCCACCCGACCTTCAGGAAAACCGCACAAACAAAAAGGGCGCCTCGGAAATACCGAAGCGCCCTTGATCGTAACCGCGAAAAGCGATCAGCGCTTCGAGAACTGGAAGCTGCGGCGGGCCTTGGCCTTGCCGTACTTCTTACGCTCGACCACACGGCTGTCGCGCGTCAGGAAGCCGTCCTTCTTCAGCACGGCGCGAAGGGCCGGCTCGAAGTAGGTCAGCGCCCGCGAGATGCCGTGACGGATCGCACCGGCCTGACCGGAGAGACCGCCGCCGACAACCGTCGCGGTGATGTCGTACTGATTCTCGCGCTGAGCGGCGACAAGCGGCTGGTTCAGGATCATGCGGAGAACCGGACGCGCGAAGTAGCGGTCCAGCTCACGGCCATTGATCACGATCTTGCCGGAGCCCGGCTTGATCCAGACGCGGGCGACCGCGTTCTTGCGCTTGCCGGTCGCATAGGCGCGGCCGAACTTGTCGAGCTTCGGCTGGCGAACCTCGGGAGCTTCGGCCGCGATGGCGTCCTTCAAATCCTCGAGCGAATGGGTCTCTTGCGCCATTATGCAACCCTCACATTCTTGCGATTGAGCGACGCGAAGTCGATCTTCTGAGGCTGCTGCGCCTCGTGCGGATGGCTCGGACCGGCATAGATGTGCAGGTTGCCCATCTGCTTGCGAGCGAGCGGACCGCGCGCGATCATGCGCTTCACGGCGAGTTCGAGCACGCGCTCCGGGAAACGGCCTTCAAGAAGCTTCTTGGGCGAGGTTTCCTTGATACCGCCGGGGTGACCCGTGTGGCGGTAGTAGCGCTTGTCTTCGTACTTCGCACCGGTGAAGGCAACCTTCTCGGCGTTGATAACGATGATGTTGTCGCCGCAATCGAGGTGGGGCGTGTAGGTCGGCTTGTGCTTGCCGCGCAGCCGGTTCGCGATGAACGTCGCGAGACGGCCGACAACGACGCCTTCAGCGTCGATCACGAACCACTTCTTCTCGATCTCGGCGGGTTTCGCGGAATAGGTCTTCATGCGAAAAATCCTGCGGAATCTGCAAAAAGGGCCGGAAATCGGCCCTCGTCTGGACGCGCTTCTAAGGCAGGTTCAGCATAGTGTCAACGGAAATGGCCTAAAAACCGCTGAAATCCGGCAGTTTTTCGTATGCGGTATCATAATACCGCGTTTTTAGCGCTTCACAGACGGCTGAACCGAAAGCCGGAGCGAGCTCATGACCATGCCCGCCAGCGCGAAGCCTGCGGCCATGTAAAGCGCGGTATGGGTGCCATCCGGGCGAAGATTGAAGATCAGGGCGACCATCGCCGCCCCGACCGTCTGCCCCAGAAGCCGCGCCGTGCCGAGCATTCCGCTCGCCCCGCCCGTCCGCTCCACCGGGGCCGAGCCGATGATCGTCCGGTTGTTGGGCGACTGGAAAAGCGCGAATCCCGCCCCGCACAGCATCATCCGCCAGACAATATCGACCGTGGCAGGGTCCGGCGGCAGCATGGCAAGCGAAACGAGACCGCCCGCGAAAAGAGCCATGCCCACGCCGCCGAGAAGGCCCGAGGGATAGCGGTCCGCCAGCCGCCCGGCCAGCGGCGCGACCACCATGATGGTCATGGGCCAGGGCGTCATGAGGAGGCCCGTCGCAACCTCGCTGCGGCCGACCACGCTCTGCATGAAGAAAGGCAGCGTCACATAGGCCGCCGCCTGCCCGGCGAAGGAACAGATGGACGTGCAGATCGACATGGCGAAGACCGGGATCTTCAGCAGGTCGATGGGAAGCAATGGCGAAAGGCGGCCGCGCTGGCGCCTGACCAGCAGGAACGCACAAATGGCCGCCCCCGCGACTTCAAGGCCGATCAGCCAATATCCGTTCGTGTGCGCCCTGCCGCGACCGAAATCGTCGATCGCCACGATGACCAGCGCAATGGTGATGGCGTTCAGGATCGCGCTTGTCCAGTCGAAGCGATGACTGCCGCGCGTCGTCTCCGGCAGGCTGCGCGAAATCGCAAAGGCAAGAATGCTTAGCGGCACATTGACCGCGAACAGCCAGGGCCATGTCGCGATGGAAAGAATGCCCGCCGCTATGGTCGGCCCAAGCGCCGCCGCCGTCGCCACCACGAAGGCCGTGATGCCGATGCCGCGTCCGAGCTGCGCCTTGGGATAGGTGAAGCGCGTGAGCGCCGAATTGACGCTCATGATCCCCGCAGCGCCCGCGCCCTGAAGAATGCGCGCCAGCGTCAGCGTGGTCAGCGAGTCCGCCATCGCGCAGGCGAGCGAGGCAATGCCGAAAAGCACGATGCCCCAGCGATAGATGTTCCGATAGCCGATGAGTTCGCCCAGCGACGAAAGCGGCAGCAGCGAAACCATGACGATGAGCTGATAGGCGTTGACGATCCAGATCGACTCCGCCGCCGTCGCATGGAGATCGCGCGCGATAGTCGGCAGCGCGATATTGGCGATGGAGCCGTCGATCACGGCCATGGTGATGCCGATCCCGACGGTCAGCGCCGCCCAATGGCGCCGCGGAACCGGAAGCCCATCTGTCGTCGTCACTGTCATTGAGCGAAACGCATCATCTGTCGGGCGGGATCGAATAGGTCGATGTTACATGGGCCACGGGCCCGTCGAGCCCCTCCTGCCACATGAGCACGTCGCCGACCGCAAGTCTGCGTCCGAGCTTCAGGAGTTTCGCCTCCGCGACGATGTCGTCGGGTCCGGGTTTCCTCAGGAAGTTGATGCTGAGATTGGTCGTAACCGCCAGCGCCACAGGGCCGATATGAGCGAGCACGACCGCATACATGGCATAATCCGCCAGCGCCATCATCGCCGGCCCCGAGATCGTGCCGCCGGGGCGCAGATTGCGATCGGAATAGCGAAGGCGCAGCCGCGCCGTTCCCGGCCCCACATCCTCGATCACGTTCAGGCGTCCGCCTTCATGCATCTGCGGAAATGCGACGTCCATGAAGCGGTCGAGTTCCTCAACGCTCATGATGGGGCTCAGATCGGCCAAACGCGCCTCCTTGTTCTTGTTCTGCTTATGCTGCTTCATACTAGTGCGCCCTCACCCGCTCAACCATGCTCATGCCTGCACAGCCGACAAACATGGAAACTCAACGCCTGATCCTGCGTCCCTGGCGCGAGGAGGACATCGAGCCATTTGCCGCCATGTCCGCCGATCCCGCCGTCGCGGAATATCTGGGCGGCCCGCTCGACCGTGCCGGGGCCGAGGCCGCCATGGCGCGCATCGCCGCTCATTTCGACGAACATGGTTTCGGCTTCTGGGCGCTGGAACTCAAAGGCGCCACGCCCTTCATCGGCTTTGCCGGATTGCAGCATGTAGGCTTCGACGCGCCTTTCACCCCCGCCGTGGAGATCGGCTGGCGTCTCGCTCGGGAGCATTGGGGCAAAGGCTATGCGACGGAAGCGGCCCCCGCCGCCATCGCCTTCGGCTTCGAGACGCTGGGCCTCGACGAAATCGTTGCCTTCACGGTGCCGGCCAATCTGCATTCCCGCGCGGTGATGGAACGGCTCGGCATGTCGCGCAACCCGGCGGAGGATTTCGATCACCCGCGCCTCCCCGAAGGCCATCCGCTGAAGCGGCATGTGCTCTACCGCATCGCCCTCGCCTGACGTCCGCGCCGGGGCTATGCTTTCCCAAAAGCAACAAGCCGAAACGAGGAAGCCCATGTCAGAGCCTGCAATCAAACCGGCCGAGCCCGTTCTTCTCCGCGACGACCGCGACGGCATCGCGACGCTGACGCTTAATCGCGGCCCGCAGCGCAATGCGTTATCCGAAGCGCTCATGACGTCGCTGACAGATGAACGCGCGCTGATCGCGACGGACAAGAGCGTGCGCGTCGTCGTGATCGCCGCGAACGGCCCGGCCTTTTCCGCAGGCCACGACCTCAAGGAAATGACCGCGCATCGCACCGACGCCGATCGCGGCCGCGCCTATTTCCAGAAGCTGATGAAGCAGTGCAGCGCATTGATGCAGGCGATCGTGCGGCTACCGCAACCCGTTATCGCGCGCGTGCATGGCATCGCCACGGCCGCCGGCTGTCAGCTCGTCGCGAGCTGCGATCTCGCTGTCGCAGCCGACACGGTGAGACTTGCGACGCCCGGCGTCAATATCGGCCTTTTCTGCTCGACGCCGATGGTGGCGCTGTCGCGCAACGTGCATCGCAAGCACGCGATGGAGATGCTGCTCACCGGCGAAATGATCGATGCCAATCGCGCCGCCGAAATCGGCCTCATCAACAAGGCGGTGCCGCTCGACGAACTCGATGACGCGGTGTCGGCGCTTGCGCGGGCCATAGCATCGAAATCCGCCTTCACTCTCTCAATCGGCAAGGAGGCCTTCTATGCGCAAGCCGAGAAGGGACTCAGCGACGCCTATGATTATGCAAGCGAAGTCATGGTGAAGAACATGCTGGCGCGCGACGCGGAGGAAGGCATCTCAGCCTTCATCGAGAAGCGCGAACCCACATGGGAGGATCGCTGAGCCATGGCCCATGACCGCTACGGGCCGGACGATATCCGCGAGATTCTGCAATCCACGAAAGTGATTGCCCTTGTCGGCGCCAGCGCCAATCCGGCGCGCGACAGCCACGACGTCATGCGCTTTCTGCAGGCCAAGGGCTACCGGGTGATTCCGGTGAACCCCGGCCTCGCGGGCCAGACGCTCAACGGCGAACTCGTCTATGCGACGCTTCGTCATATACCCTACAAAATTGATATGGTAGACATATTCCGCAACTCGGAGGCGGCAGGGGCCGTCTGCGATGAGGCGGTGGAGATCGGCGCGAAGTCGGTCTGGATGCAGCTTGGGGTCATAAACCCGCAAGGTGCCGCCAGGGCGGAAGCCGCCGGACTCAAAGTCGTAATGGACCGCTGTCCAAAAATCGAAATGCCGAGGCTTGGCCTTTAGGGCTTTGCGTCGAACGAACAAGGAGACCCAAATGGCCGAATATTCCTTCAGCACACTTGCCATCCATGCCGGCGCCAAGCCCGACCCGACGACGGGCGCGCGCGCGACGCCGATCTTCCAGACGACTTCCTTCGTCTTCGAGGATGTCGATCACGCGGCCTCGCTCTTCGGTCTGCAGGCTTTCGGTAACATCTATACGCGCCTCACCAATCCGACGACCGCCGTGCTCGAAGAGCGCGTCGCGGCGCTCGAAGGCGGCACGGCGGCGCTCGGGGTCGCGTCCGGCCATGCCGCGCAGCTGCTCACTTTCCATACGCTGCTCGAACCGGGCGATCATTTCGTTGCCGCCAAGCAGCTTTATGGCGGCTCGATCAACCAGTTCGGCCATTCCTTCAAGAAGTTCGGCTGGGAAGTCGACTGGGTCGATATCAACGATCCGGCCAATGTGAAGAAGGCCATCGGCCCGAAGACGAAAGCGGTCTTCATCGAAAGTCTCGCCAATCCGGGCGGCATCGTCACCGACATCGAAGCCATCGCGAAGATCGCGCATGAGGCGGGCATTCCGCTCATCGTCGACAACACGCTCGCCTCGCCCTACCTCATCCGTCCGATCGAGCATGGCGCGGATATCGTCGTGCATTCGGCGACGAAGTTCCTCGGCGGCCATGGCAACTCCATGGGCGGCATCATCGTCGATGCGGGCAAGTTCGATTGGTCGAAGGACAACAAGTACAAGACGCTGTCGGAGCCGTGCGACTCCTATCACGGCCTCGAAATCCACAAGACCTTCGGCAACATCGCCTTCGCCATCGCCTGCCGCGTACTCGGTCTGCGCGATCTTGGACCGGCGATCTCGCCCTTCAATGCCTTCATGATCCAGACCGGCATCGAGACATTGCCGCTGCGCATGCAGCGCCATTCGGACTCGGCGCTGAAGGTCGCGCAGTTCCTGAAGACGCATCCGAAGGTAAGCTGGGTTTCCTATGCGGGTCTGCCGGACGATCCCTATCACGCGCTTCAGCAGAAATATTCGCCGAAGGGCGCGGGCGCCGTTTTTACCTTCGGCGTCAAGGGTGGCTTTGAGGCGGGCGTGAACCTCGTGAACGGGGTGAAGCTTCTCTCGCATCTTGCCAATGTCGGCGACACGCGGAGCCTCATCATCCACCCGTCCTCGACGACGCATCGCCAGCTCACCGCCGAGCAGCAGGCAGCTGCCGGCGCGGGTGCCGATGTTGTGCGCTTGTCGGTGGGACTGGAAGAACCGGCGGACATCATCGCCGACCTCGACCAGGCGCTGAACGCGTAAGCGCCTGATCAGCCTTTCTGCGTCATGGCCCGGCTCGTCCGGGCCATCCACGTCTTTCGACAAAGGTTGAAATAAAAATGCCCCGCGCGAGCGGGGCATTTCTTTTTCAACTCGAGCTCAGCTCAAGCGGTGAGCCGTCTCGCATGTACGATCGCAAGCGTGAACACGATGAGCGCGCCGGCCTGATGCGCGGCACCGAGCGGAACCGGCACGGCCCAGAGCAGCGCCCAGACGCCGAGGCCGATCTGCGCGAGAACGGCAAGCGCGAGCCAGGT
>DAIEIL010000083.1 GCA_027352645.1 Rhodobiaceae bacterium
ATGGTGCGCATGCCGAGCTGGGCGGCGGGCTTCAGATTGATGCCGAGATCGTCGAGATAGACAGAGCACGCGGGCGAGACGCCGAGCGCCTCGCACGCCATCGCATAGATGCGCGGATCGGGCTTTCTGATGCCCACCTTCGAGCTTTCGACGACATGGTCGAAGAACGACATGATCTCGCCGACAAGCGCCGCCTTCTCTTCCGAACGCGCCATGCCGGCGCCGGAGCCCGCGGCCACATTGTTGGTGATGCAGCCGACCTTCGCCCGCGCCTTGCAGCGCTTCAACGCCTCGACCATTTCGGGGCGGATGTCGCCCGATAGAAGCTCCACCACATCGCGGCCCCGCACCAGCGCGCCCTTCGCCTCGGATTCCTTCGCGAAGAGTTCGTCGAATTCGTCGAGCGAGCATTCGTTGCGTTCGAACAGCGCCCAGGCATTGGTATCGGGATTGGTGGCGTTGATGCCGCGGATGAAGTCCTTCGGCAGGCCGCGCCCGGCCTCGTAGCGATTGAAGGCTTCGAAGGGGCTCGACGTCAGAACGCCGCCGAAGTCCCAGATGACAGCTTCGATCATGATGTTCCTGCAGATCAAATTTCGGTTGGCGCGACCCTACACCGAGGCCGCGCAAAGCGGAATAGCCGTGCGAAACGGGGCCCTCAGTCGCCCTGATGGCCGGGGGCGAGTGCCGAGGGTGGATTGTTGTGCGAGGCGCCGAACAGACGCTCGAAGAAGCCCGGCTCTTCCCAGTCACGCTTCCGGTTGGGGTCGGCTTCACCCGCGTCCTGCGCGGCGGGTTGCTGCGCCTGGGGTGCTTCAGACCCGGTCAGCTGCGGCGTATAGGTGCCGGGAAGTTCAACCACGGGAAGCCCCGTCTGTGTACGGACCATGAATTCATGCCAGATCGTTCCCGGCAAGCCGCCGCCCGTCACCTTCTTCATTGGGGCGCGATTGTCGTTGCCGACCCAGACGCCGACGACGAGATCATGCGTGAAGCCGATGAACCATGCGTCGCGATAATCCTGACTGGTGCCTGTCTTGCCCGCGGCGGGCCGGTCAGCCAGCGCGGCCTTGCGGCCCGTTCCTTCCTGCAGCACCGCCTTCAGCATGTCGTTCATTTCGGAAAGCGTCTCCTCGCTCATCACATTGCCGAGGCTGGAGCCCGCGCGGCGATAGACCTGATCGCCCTCGCGCGTGAGAACCTCGTCGATGCCATGCGGGATGACGCCGGAGCCACCATTGGCGAAGGCGGCATAGGCCGCCGTCAATTCGAGAAGATTGACGTCGCAGGTGCCGAGCGCAAGTGAGAGATTGGGAGGCAGCGTCTCCTGAATGCCGAGGCGATGTGCGGTGCGGATGATGTTCTGCACACCGACCTCCTGCGCGACCTGCACGGCGACGGTATTGACCGACTCCGCGAATGCATGGCGCAGCGTCATCTCGCCTTCGAAGCGGCCCGAGTAATTCGATGGTGACCAGCCGCCATAGCTCACCGGCCGGTCGACGCGTATCGTCTCCGGCGTCAGCCCATGTTCCATTGCCGTGAGATAGACGAAGGGCTTGA
>DAIEIL010000119.1 GCA_027352645.1 Rhodobiaceae bacterium
TCTATCAGGCGCTCGAAAAGGTCGACGGCATAGCCGAGAACCTGACCTGGGAAGTCTTCCGGGACACGCTGATCGAACAGGCGGAGCAGGGCGTGGACTATTTCACGATCCATGCGGGCGTGCGCCTCGCCTATGTGCCGCTGACGGCGAAGCGCGTGACAGGCATCGTCTCGCGCGGCGGCTCGATCATGGCGAAGTGGTGCCTCGCGCATCACAAGGAGAGCTTCCTCTATGAGCATTTCGACGAGATTTGCGACATCATGCGCGCCTATGATGTCTCCTTCTCGCTGGGTGACGGTTTGCGTCCGGGCTCGATCGCGGATGCGAATGACGAAGCGCAATTTGCCGAACTCGAAACGCTGGGCGAGCTGACGCAGATCGCCTGGGCGAAGGGCTGCCAGGTGATGATCGAAGGGCCGGGTCATGTGCCGATGCACAAGATCAAGGTCAACATGGACAAGCAGCTGAAGCATTGCGGCGGCGCGCCCTTCTATACGCTCGGGCCGCTGACGACGGACATCGCACCGGGCTACGACCACATCACCTCCGGCATCGGCGCGGCGATGATCGGCTGGTTCGGCTGCGCCATGCTTTGCTACGTGACGCCGAAAGAGCATCTGGGCTTGCCCAACCGGGCGGACGTGAAGGAAGGCGTCATCACCTACAAGATCGCGGCGCATGCCGCCGATCTCGCCAAGGGCCATCCGGCGGCGCAGCTTCGCGACGACGCGTTGTCCCGCGCGCGCTTCGAATTCCGCTGGGAGGATCAGTTCAACCTTTCGCTCGATCCCGAACGCGCCAAGGAGTTCCACGACCAGACGCTGCCCAAGGACGCGCACAAGGTTGCGCATTTCTGCTCCATGTGCGGGCCGAAATTCTGCTCGATGAAGATCACGCAGGAAGTCCGCGACTATGCCGAAAGCGGCATGGCCGAGATGTCGGACAAGTTCCGCAATTCCGGCGCGGAGATTTATCTGGAAGAGGGGAAGGCTGCCGTGAAGGCGAGCAATCAGGCGCTGGGCGCGAAGCGGGAAAATCCGATTCCGTAAGGTTTGCCTCTGTGTCGGTCGTCATGCTGGACTTGATCCGGCATCCATCTTTCTTCGTGAAGCTGCAAAGATGGACCCCGGATCAAGTCCGGGGTGACGCTCGGGATGGATGGAGCGATGAACGAAAAGCTGCCCGATCTGTTGAGGGAAGGTCTCGACGTCGTTTTCGTCGGCACGGCGGCGGGGCATCGCTCGGCGGCGGAGGGGGCTTATTATGCGCATCCGGGAAACCGCTTTTGGCGGACGCTTCATGAAGTCGGTCTGACGCCGAGGCTCTATGCGCCGCAGGAGTTTCCGAAGCTCATCGAGCTGGGCATCGGCTTCACCGACATGTCGAAAGTCGGATCGGGCATGGATCATGAGATCGCGCCGGAACATTTCGACGCGACGCTTTTCGAGACCAAGATGCGCCGCTTCCGGCCCCGGGCCATCGCCATCACCAGCAAGAAGGCGGCGAGCGTCTGGCTCGGCGTGCCCACGGGAAAGATCGCGCTCGGACGGCAGGTGAAGTCGCTCGCGGACTTCCCCGAAATCTTCGTGCTTTGCTCGCCCTCCGGCGCTGCAACGCGCTATTGGGACATTCGCCCCTGGCGGGAACTCGCCGACTGGCTCAGGACATAGCCGCCTGCGTCATCGTCACAACGGCGATGATTGCAAGCAGCGTGAGCGTGATGCGGCGATAGAGGCTCTCATGGGCGATGCCGAAGAGCCGGTGGCCCAGAATATTGCCGATGACGAGAGCGGGGCTCAGCAGCAGCGACAGCAGGATCGTGCGGTGCGAGACGACGCCGGTGACAAGGCCTGCGGCGATCGATCCGATATCGGTGAAGAAGAAGAACATCAGCAATGACGAACGGTTGGTCGCGGCGCTAGTGGAGCGTGCGAGGAAATAAACCATGACCGGCGGTCCGGGCATGGCGATGCCGCCCGAGAGGAGG
>DAIEIL010000123.1 GCA_027352645.1 Rhodobiaceae bacterium
CCGCTGCCGCCGCCGCCGCCTATGTTCAGACGCACGATCCGAAGGGCGTCCTTCTTCTTCTTCCTGCCGACCATCACATTCGCGATGTTGCGGCCTTCCATGAGGCCGTGAAGCGGGGCGCGGAACTCGCGCGGGAAGGCAAGCTCGTCACCTTCGGCATCGTGCCTTCGGCGCCGGAAACCGGCTATGGCTATATCAAGCGCGGTGCCGCGATGGGCGAAGGCGCTTTCGCTGTGGAACGTTTCGTCGAAAAACCCGATCTCGAAAAGGCAAAGGCCTATCTCGATCAGGGCGGTTATGACTGGAACGCCGGTATCTTCATGTTCCGCGCCGATCGCATCCTCGATGAGATGCGCGTTCACTGCCCGGCCATCGCCTCGCTCGCAACCGAGGCCGTGCACAAGGGAACCCGTGATCTCGATTTCGTGCGGCTGCAGCCTGAAGCCTTCAATGCCTGCCCGTCGGACTCGATCGACTATGCGGTCATGGAACATACGCGCGACGCCGTCGTCGTGCCGGTCGAAATGGGCTGGAGCGACATCGGCAGCTGGTCGGCGCTCTGGGAAATCGGTGAGAAGGACAAGGACGGCAATGTGCTGTCGGGCGATATTCTGGCGCTCGATACGAAAAACTGTTTCGTCCGCGCCGAGACCGGCCTCGTTGCGACGCTCGGGATCGAAAACCTGATTGTCGTGGAAACGGGCGACGTTCTTTTCATCGCTTCGAAGGATCGCGTCCAGGATGTGAAGAAGATCGTCGAGCGCATCGCCGCCGAAGGACGCACCGAGCATCAGGCGCATAATCGCGTCCATAGGCCGTGGGGTTTCTACGAAGCTCTCGATTCCGGTGAGCGCCATCAGGTGAAGCATCTGATGGTGCATCCGGGCGCGTCGCTGTCGCTCCAGATGCATCATCATCGTGCGGAGCATTGGGTCGTCGTGAGCGGCGAGGCGCGCGTCACCGTCGGCGAGGAGATCAGGACGCTGCGCGAGAATGAGTCGACCTATATCCCGGTGGGCGTGAAGCACAGGCTCGAAAACCCGGGCGACGAACCCTTGAGCATCATCGAGGTGCAGTCGGGCGACTATCTCGGCGAGGACGACATCGTGCGCTACGACGATGTTTATGGGCGCAGCTCCAAGGCCTCGGCTGCGGAATAGGACGACCGGGCAAAGCATGGCGGACAAGCAACATCTGGCGAGCAAGGTCGAGGCGCTCGAGGGAACGAAAATCCTCTGCGTCGGCGATGTCATGCTCGATCGCTATGTCTATGGCGATGTGGAGCGCATTTCGCCGGAGGCGCCGATCCCCGTGCTCCGCGTGAAGGATGAACGCGCCATGCTCGGCGGCGCCGGCAATGTCGCGCGCAACCTCGCCGCGCTCGGTGCCCATGTCGCTTTTGCCTCTGCCGTCGGCGCTGACGATGTGGGTGACGAGATTGCACGGATGCTTGGGAACGTGCCGCATCTCGAGGCGAGCCTCGTCGTGGAGCCGCAGCGCCGCTCGACGGTCAAGACGCGCTTCGTCGCCATGGGCCAGCAGGTGCTGCGCGCGGACCATGAGACCAATTCCGCGCTGTCCTCCGCGCAGCAGGGAGAACTGATCGATCGTGCGCGCGGCCTCCTTGCGGGTGTGCAGGTCGTGGTGCTGTCCGACTACGGCAAGGGAGTTCTGACACCCGAGGTCTGCCGCGCGGTCATCGACGCGGCGCGCGCTGCGGGCATTCCCGTGGTCGTGGACCCGAAGGGGCGCGATTACAGCCTTTATCGCGGCGCAAGCGTGGTGACGCCGAACCGCAAGGAGCTTGCCGAGGCGACGGGTGAAAATGCGAGCGGCGATGAAGCCATCGTGACGCTGGCGCGCCAGGTGATCGGCGAGGCCGGTATCGATGCAATGATCGTGACGCGGAGCCAGGAAGGCATGAGCGTCGTGACGGCGTCTGGCGAGGTCACGCATCTCCCGGCGGAGGCTCGCGAAGTCTTCGACGTGTCCGGCGCGGGCGACACGGTGATCTCGACGCTTGCGGCAGCCCTTGCGGGCGGGCTTTCGCTCGTTGACGCGGCAAGCCTTGCCAACACGGCGGCGGGTATTGTGGTGGCCAAGGTCGGAACGGCGGTTGTCTATCTCGACGAGTTGGCCGCGAAACTGCGAGAGAATGAACTCTCCTCGATCGAACTCAAGGTCGCGACGCAAGCGGCCGCGCAGGACATTGCGGCTTCATGGCGCGCCAAGGGGCTCAAGGTCGGTTTCACCAATGGCTGCTTCGATCTTCTGCACCCCGGCCATGTGACGTTGCTCGCGCAATCCCGCGCGCTCTGCGACCGGCTGATTGTCGGGCTCAACAGCGACGCATCCGTGTCGCGGCTCAAGGGGCCGACGCGGCCGATCCAGCCCGATATCGCTCGCGCGACGGTGCTTGCCTCTCTCGCGAGCGTCGATCTCGTCGTGATCTTCGAGGAGGACACGCCGGAAAATCTGATCCGCAGCCTGCGCCCCGATGTTCTCATCAAGGGCGGGGACTACACGGTCGAGACGATCGTCGGCGCCGACTTCGTGCAGGCGCATGGCGGCAAGGTCGCCATCATTGATCTCGTTCCGGGCTTCAGCACCACGAAGACGGTCGAAAAACTCAGCGGATGACGGCAGCCTTCGGGCCCCAGGCTTCCGGCGCATCGGCGGAACGCATGGTGGGCTCCCAGGCGATGAGGTCGTATTCCGCGACCCCTTCCGTGATGAAGGGATCGACCTCGGCCACGGTTCGCGCCTCCGCCAGCGTTTCCGCCTTGATGAGGATGACGCCGCCGATGCGGGGATCGCGGCGGCCTGCCATCAGCATGTGGCCGGAGGCGAAGCCTCGCATGAGCCAGTCGCGATGGGGTTCGAGAAGCGCGTCGACCTCTTCGATGGGGCGGACATATTTCAGGATGTCGAGAAAAAGCATGTGATCCTCCGGGCAGATGGCTCTTCCTAGCGCATCGGGAGATTTCGCGCAGCAGGCTTGCGGCTTCGGAAAAATCCGGCAAGCTGAAGGTCTGCCCGGGCGGGGGCTTGGGGAGGGATATGCGCATGGTCGTCCACGGCGAAGCGAAGATCGGCGTTTGCTACTATCCGGAGCATTGGCCCGAGGACATGTGGGCCGATGATGCGCGGCGCATGCACAAGGCCGGCATCCGCCGGGTCCGTATCGGCGAATTCGCCTGGAGCCGTCTGGAGCCCGAGTTCGGACGTTCCGATTTCGGCTGGCTCGCCCGCGCCATCGACACGCTTCATGCCGAAGACATCGGCGTCATTCTCGGCACGCCGACCGCAACGCCGCCCAAATGGCTCGTGGACCGAATGCCGGACATGCTCGCCGTCGACCGCCATGGCAGGCCGCGCGGTTTCGGCTCGCGCAGGCACTACTGTTTTTCCCATGCGGGCTACCGGCGCGAATGCGCGCGCATCGTGACTGCGCTGGGCGCGGCCTTCGGGCAGCATCCGGGCGTCGTCGGCTGGCAGACGGACAATGAATATGGCTGCCACGACACTGTGCGTTCGTATTCGGAATCCGCGATGCTCGGCTTCCGCCACTGGCTGAAGGAGCGCTACGGCACGGTTGCCGCGCTCAACGAGGCATGGGGCAATGTCTTCTGTAGCATGGAATATCGAAACTTCGACGAGATCGATCTGCCCGTCGGAGCCGTCACCGAGACGAACCCGGCGCATCGCGCCGACTTCGACCGCTACTCCTCCGATCAGGTGCGCGAATTCAATCGTGTGCAGACTGAAATTCTGCGCGCCCTCTCGCCGGGACGCGACATTGTCCACAATTTCATGACCTTTCATTCCGACTTCGATCACTACGAGGTGATGGAGGATCTGGATGTCGCAACATGGGATTCCTATCCGCTCGGAAGCCTCGATGTCTTTCCCGCCGATCCGGCGCACAAGGCGGCCTTCGCCCGCACCGGCGACCCGGACATGCAGGCCTTCCATCACGATCTTTATCGAGGCGCGGGGCGGGGCCGTTTCGGCATCATGGAGCAGCAACCGGGGCCGGTGAACTGGGCCGACTATAATGCCGATCCTTTGCCCGGCATGGCGCGACTCTGGGGCATGGAAGGCGTCGCGCATGGCGCGGAACTCGTTTCCTATTTTCGCTGGCGTCAGGCGCCCTTCGCGCAGGAACAGTTTCACGCCGGGCTTCTGTTGCGGAACAATGAGACGGACCGCGCCTATGGGGAAGTGCATCAGCTTGCGCTTGATCTCATAAAGCTCGGGGCGCTGGGAGCGGCGGCGCCTGCAAAGGTTGCCATCGTCAATTCCTATGAGGCGCGGTGGTTTCTCTCCATCCAGCCGCAGGGGCAGAATTTCTCCTATATCGAGCAGATCTTTTCGATCTACCGGACGTTGCGCGCCATGGGGCTCGACATCGACATTGTGGGCCCGGAGGCCAATCTGTCCGGCTATGCTCTGGCCGTGCTGCCGTCCACGCCCTATGTGCCGCCGCTTCTTGCGGCGTCGCTTGAGCGTTTCGAGGGACAATTGCTCGTCATGCCGCGCAGCGGCAGCCGAACGGCATCGCATCGCACGCCGCTGAACCTCGCGCCCGGCCCACTTGCGGGGCTCCTCGGCATTAAGGTGACGCGCGTCGAAAGCTTTCGCCTGCATTCGGCGATCCCGCTTGTCTTCGGCGGCGAACATTGCACCTTCGACCGCTGGCGCGAATTTGTGACCGTGGGCGAGGCGGACATCCTCGCGCGAACCGATGACGGCCGCCCGGCGCTGACGCGCAAGGGTAATGCCTGGTACGTCGCCGGATGGCCCGATGCGAAATTGCTCGCATTGATTCTCCGCCGTCTCGCGGGTGACGCCGGGCTTTCGATCGAAAGTCTCGCGGCCGGCCTGCGCACACGCCGTCGCGGCCCCTGGCGTTTCCTCTTCAACTATGGGCCTGTGCCTGCGGACATTTCGGGCATCGCGCCGGGCGAACTCGTCATCGGCGAGCATGTCCTGCCAGTCGGCGGCGTTGCCGTCTGGCGCGAGGCTTAGGGAGTTTTTCAAACCACTGCGGGCCATCCTTTAATCCGCGCGGGCCCATGCTAACCTCGCCAAAGTTCTCGCGCAGGAGCCTTCGATACCGATGTCCCGACCCTTTCGTTTTCCGCGTTTCGGCCTTCGCTTCGGCTGCATGATCGTCATGGGCGGGCTCGTTCTTGCCGGCTGCGCCGATGCGCGCACCCATGTCCGTGTGCCCGAGACGCGCATTCCGGTGTCTCCGCCCGTCAATGCCAATAGCGAGCGCTTCGCGGACTGGCTCACGGCCTTCCGCCTCGACGCCATGAAGGCTGGGATCACGTCCGCAACATTCGACCGCGCTATGCGGGGCGTGACGCCCGATCCCGATGTGATGGAAGCGGACCAGAACCAGCCGGAATTCGTGAAGCCGGTCTGGGAATATCTGCGCGGCGCGCTTTCGGACAAGCGCGTGGCCCGCGGCAGGGAGCTGCTCGCCGAGAACCGCGCTCTGTTCGACCGCATCGAAAAGACCTATGGCGTCGACCGTCATTTCGTTGCCGCCATCTGGGGCCTTGAGTCGAATTTCGGCGATCACATGGGCACGCAGAGCGTGGTCCGCTCGCTGGCGACGCTGGGCTTCGAAGGCCGCCGCCCGGACTTCGGGCGGAGCCAGCTCATCGCCGCGCTGCAGATCGTGCAGGCCGGCGACATCCAGCCGGAGGAAATGGTCGGTTCATGGGCTGGCGCCATGGGCCAGACGCAGTTCATTCCCACAACCTATCTCGCTCATGCGATCGACTTCGATGGCGACGGGCGGCGCGACATCTGGCACTCGACCGCCGACACGCTTGCTTCGACCGCGCATTATCTTCAGGTCTCGAAGTGGCAGACGGGCGGGCAATGGGGCTTCGAGGTCGCGATGCCAAAGCATTTTGATTATGCGCTGGCGGACATGTCGCTGACGAAGACGGTGGCCGAGTGGCGGAAGCTTGGACTGAAGCGCGCCGATGGCCGCGCCTTCCCGGCTACCGACACGGAGGAAAAGGCGTCGCTGCTGCTGCCTGCCGGTTACAAGGGACCGGCCTTCCTCGTCCTGAACAATTTCCGCTCGATCCTCGTCTACAACACCTCGACCTCCTACGCGCTGGCCGTCTCGCTGCTTGCGGATCGTTTTGTCGGACGGGGGCAGATCAAGGGCGACTGGCCCTATGACGAGCGCCCGCTTACCCGCTCCGAACGCGAGGAGTTGCAAGCGCTTCTCACTGCCAAGGGTTATGAGCACGGCAAGCCCGATGGCATCATCGGCTACAACACGCGCAAGGCGATCCGCGCCTACCAGCAGTCGGTCGGCCTGCCGCCGGATGGTTACCCGACCGCATCCCTGCTCGAAAGGATGAGGGCAAACTGAGGTGATACAGACGGCGCGGTTTGGATATACTGCCGGCCCATGAACCTGCGCCAGATCAGATATTTCATTGCTGCCGCCGAGACGGAGTCCGTCTCCCGCGCTGCGCAGGAACTCGGCATATCCCAATCGGCCATCACCTCCGCGATCCAGGCGCTCGAATACGAGACCGGGGCGAGCCTCTTCGTGCGGCATGCCAAGGGCGTGCGTCTGACTCATGAGGGGCACCAACTGGTCCTCCATGCGCGGCGCATCATGGCGGCGGTCGCCGATGCCCGCCGCGCGGTCAGCGTCCGGCCGGAAGCCATGTCGGGCGATCTCAATGTCGGTGTCACCCACATGGTGTCCGGCTACTACCTCGCCGATCTCCTCGCGCGTTTCCGCCGTGTCTTTCCGCAGGTCGATGTTCGCGTCGTCGAGGATGAACGCACCTATCTCGAACATCTTCTCGTCAATGGCGAACTCGATGTCGGCTTGCTGCTCGTCTCTAACCTTCAGGACCGGCAAGCGCTCGAATCCGAAGTACTGATCCGTTCGCCCTGGCGCATCTGGTTGCCTGCAGGCCATGCGCTCCTTGCACAACACGTGTTGACGCTTGCGGACCTTGCCGCCGAACCGCTCATCATGCTTTCGGTCGATGAGTTGATCGAAACCACGACCGCCTATTGGCGCGAGGAAGGGCTCTCGCCCAATATCGTGCTCAAGACGGCATCGGTTGAGGCGGTGCGCAGTCTCGTCGGCATGGGCGTCGGTCTGGCGACTCTTCCCGACATGGCCTATCGCCCCTGGTCGCTCGAAGGCGACAGGCTTGAGGCGCGCGAACTCGCAAACCCCATTCCCACCGTCGATGTCGGGCTCGCCTGGCGTCGCGGCGCGCCCTTGCGGCCGACCGCGAGCCAGTTCCTCGACATGTGCCGCGAATACAGCCCGCCCAATACGCGCCGCCGTCTCCCCGGCACCGACCGCTCAGGTATCTGATTTTCAGAACGAGCGATGCGGATTTTCCGATTTTCAATTCCCTTATTGCTGCCCTAACATTTTTGTGGCGTCGGGACGAGTGTTCGTCCGGTGGCGCTAGGACCAGGTTAAGGCTTTGATCTCGAAGGGGTTTCCTTCGAATAGGCAGATTTGAAACCTGCAATGCCGGGAGGGTGGCTGAAGCTGCCGCGGCGGGGAGGGCAGCTACCATGCAGACCAAGCTTTTCATTGATGGCCAGTTTGTCGATGGCGCGGGTGCTGAGGAGGAGATCCTCAATCCGGCGACCGGCGCGCTGATCGCAAAAATTCCCTCGGCCTCCAAGGAGCAGATCGACCAGGCGGTTGCCGCCGCGACGCGGGCCTTCAAGACCTGGGGCCGCACGACTCCCGCGGAGCGCTCGGGCATGTTGCTGAAGCTCGCGGACCGGATCGAGGCCGAGG
The DNA here is from genome assembly GCA_027352645.1 of Rhodobiaceae bacterium. Classification (GTDB taxonomy): domain Bacteria; phylum Pseudomonadota; class Alphaproteobacteria; order Parvibaculales; family Parvibaculaceae; genus Parvibaculum. The sequence continues at coordinate 7,823 of DAIEIL010000123.1, forward strand.
CGGACGCCTTCGCGAAGCTCGAGAGCCTCAATTGCGGCAAGCCCTATCCGCGCGTTCTGGAAGACGAGATTCCGGCCATCGCCGATTGCTTCCGCTTCTTCGCGGGCGCGGCGCGCTGCATGTCGGGAAGCGCCGCCGGCGAATATCTCGCGGGCTATACGAGCATGATCCGCCGCGATCCGGTGGGCGTCGTTGCCTCCATCGCGCCCTGGAACTATCCGCTGATGATGGTCGCCTGGAAGATCGCGCCGGCGCTCGCCGCCGGCAACGTGGTTGTGCTGAAGCCCTCCGAGCAGACGCCGTTGACGGCGCTGAAACTCGCCGAACTCATCGCGGAACTTTTCCCGGCCGGCGTCTTCAACCTCGTGCTCGGTCGTGGCGAGAATGTCGGCGCGCCCCTCGTTTCGCATCCGGGCGTTCACATGACCTCGCTCACCGGCGACATCGCGACGGGCCGCAAGGTGCTCGAAGCGGCGACCGGCACGTTGAAGCGCACCCATCTCGAACTCGGCGGCAAGGCGCCCGTCATCGTTTTCGACGACGCGGACATCGCCTCCGTCGTCGAGGGTGTCCGCACCTTCGGCTATTACAATGCCGGACAGGATTGTACGGCTGCCTGCCGCATCTATGCGGCCCCCAAGGTTTACGAAAAACTCGCCGCCGATCTCGCCAGCGCCGTTTCGACCATCAAACTCGGCACGCCGGATGTCGAGGGCGTCGAGCTTGGGCCTCTCATCAGCGAGCGTCAGCGCGCCCGCGTTTCGAGCTTCGTCGAGCGCGCCCGTGCGCAGAGCCATGTCGAAATCCTCACCGGCGGAAAGCCCGGCGCGGGCAATGGCTTCTTCTACGAGCCGACCGTCGTTGCGGGCGCCTTGCAGGAAGATGAGATCGTGCAGCGCGAAGTCTTCGGCCCCGTTGTTTCGATCACGCGCTTCACCGATGTCGAGCAGGCCGTCGACTGGGCGAATGACAGCCAGTACGGCCTCGCTTCGTCGGTCTGGACGCAGGATATTTCAAAGGCCATGCAGACCGCCGCGCGGCTGCAATATGGCTGTACATGGATCAACACGCATTTCATGCTGGCAAGCGAAATGCCGCATGGCGGCATGAAGTCGTCGGGCTATGGCAAGGATCTCTCCGCCTATGCGCTCGAAGACTATTCGGTCGCTCGCCATGTGATGGTGAAGCTTTGATCTGCTTCGCAACGGGAGAGGTATGCCGTTGAACGGGATCGCGCCGCAAAAAGCCGTAACGGAAGAGGCTGGCCCCGCCGAGGAGCCGGTGATCGTCCGGCTTTCGGCTGTAAAGAAAAAATATCGCGATGTCGTCGCGGTCGAGCATGTCGATCTGGAGGTCCGGCGCGGCGAGTTCTATACGCTGCTCGGGCCGTCTGGTTCCGGCAAGACGACGACGCTGCGCCTCATTGCGGGTTTCGAAAAGCCCGATCAGGGGCTCATCGAATTGAACGGCGCCGACGTTACTGCGCTTCCACCCTATGATCGCGACATCAACACGGTCTTTCAGGACTACGCGCTTTTTCCGCATATGAGCGTCGCGGAGAATGTCGCATACGGCCTCCAGACGAAGGGCGTGCCCAAGGATGAATGCAAGGAGCGCGTTGTCGAAGCGCTCCGCATGGTGCGGCTTCAGAATTTCGGCGAGCGCAAGCCCGCGGAGCTTTCCGGCGGCCAGCGCCAGCGCGTCGGCCTGGCCCGCGCCATCGTCAACCGTCCGAAGGTGCTGCTGCTCGACGAACCGCTCGGCGCGCTCGATCTGAAGCTGCGTCAGGAAATGCAGACCGAGCTGAAGCGCATTCAGGCGGAAGTGAAGATCACATTCCTCTATGTGACGCATGATCAGGAAGAGGCGCTCAC
>DAIEIL010000125.1 GCA_027352645.1 Rhodobiaceae bacterium
CGCGTCGCCGTGCTGCTCGGCGGCACCAATGCCGTCTACACCTTCTCCGAAGAAACGGCGAAGCGCGTCGGCGCCCAGCTCGCGGGGCTCGCCGATCACTTCCACGCAGGCCTGATGGTCACGCCCTCGCGCCGCACCGGCGAGACGCAGTCCCGCATCATCCGCGACAGCCTGAAAGACAAGCCCGCCATCATGTGGGACGGCACGGGCGACAACCCCTATTTCGGTTTCCTCGGCAGCGCCGACGCCATCGTCGTCACCTGCGATTCAGTCAACATGGTCGGCGAAGCGGCATCCACTGGAAAGCCGGTTTACGTCATCGAACTCGAAGGCGGATCGGCGAAGTTCCGCCGCTTTCTCGATGGAATGTATGCCCATGGCGCCGCTCGCCCCTTTATCGGCCAACTTGAAAGCTGGGGGTATGAGCCATTAAATGCTACCCATGAGATCGCGGAAGCGATTGCCCGCGCCTATGCTGCGCGGCATTAACCAGTCCCCTGTCCAGGACCGACCATGAGCCTGCTCGATATCGAAGCCCTTCTCGCAACCCCGCTGAAACGGGACCCCTACGACTATTTCGTGGTGGAGCATTTCGTGAAGCCGGATGTCTTCGCCGGGGTCGTCGCCGATTTCCCCGAGATCGAATCCACGGGCTCCATCCCGCCGAGCGAGCTCGACATCAGGGGCAAGTTCAAGGAACTGCTGGCCGAGATGAACGGGCCGGAATTCCGCAAGGCCATCGAGGAGAAGTTCGGTCTCGACCTTTCCTCGCGCCCGACCATGTTCACCGTGCGCGGCAACTGCGCGCGCAACAACGGCAAGATTCACACCGACACGGAATCGAAGATCATCACCGTGCTGCTCTACATGAACCAGGAGTGGGACAAGGATGGCGGACGTCTGCGCATCCTGCGTTCGGGCACCGATCTCAATGACATGGTCGAGGAAGTCTCGCCCAATGGCGGCACGCTCCTCGTCTTCCGCCGCTCGGATAATTCCTGGCACGGCCACGAGCCGTTCGAAGGCCCGCGCCGCGCGATCCAGATGAACTGGGTGCGCGACGAAGCGGTCGTCGATCACGAGCAGCGCCGCCACCGCTTCACCATGTTCCTGAAGCGCCTCAATCCGTTCGGCGGCGTTGCCGCGCGCGCTTCCTGAGAGACGCAATGGCCCTCGCAATCGAAACCTTCAAGAACGCCGACCTCGCGCATGGCTGGCGGCCCGGAAACAATGCCGGCGGCGCCACGCTCTTCAAGGCGCTCGGCCATCCGCTGACGGCCCCCAAGGCCCATGCGCTGATCGAGGATCTCGCCAAGGCGGGTCCTGTCGCGATCTACGATCCGACGAACGCCATCGGCAATTTCCACGCCTATTACGATCTCTCGCGCCTCGACGTCGCGGGCTATTACGTGCAACGCGTGGAAGACCTCTCCGCCGCTTTCCTCGGCCATGACGCAAAGCCCGTGAGCGAACTCGCGGCATCGGGCGCGAAGGCGGTGCTGGTTCTGATGTTCGATGCGGACAGGGTGCTGGCGCCCATGCGCCACCTCTTTCCCGCGGGCGCGCGGATTGCGACGC
>DAIEIL010000142.1 GCA_027352645.1 Rhodobiaceae bacterium
GGCGTCCGGCGCCGAGAGGTCTTCACAGGCCCAACCCTGACGGGCCGAGGCGAAGATGCAGGGGAAGTCGAGCTGTTCGTCGGTCGCGCCGAGCGCGGCGAAGAGGTCGAAGGCTTCGATGTGAACTTCGTCGGGGCGGCCGTCGGGACGGTCGACCTTGTTGATGAGCACGATGGGCTTCAGACCGAGGGCCAGCGCCTTCGAGGTCACGAACTTGGTCTGGGGAAGGGGGCCTTCCGCCGCGTCGACCAGCAGCACGACGCCGTCGACCATGGAGAGGATGCGCTCAACCTCGCCGCCGAAGTCGGCATGGCCGGGCGTGTCGATGATGTTGATGCGCGTATGGACGCCGTTTTCGTCGACCCAGTCGACGCTGGTGGGCTTCGCCAGAATGGTGATGCCGCGTTCACGCTCGAGATCGTTCGAGTCCATGACGCGTTCGGCAACCTGCTGGTTCTCGCGGAACGTGCCGGACTGGCGCAGAAGCTGATCTACCAGTGTGGTTTTCCCATGGTCGACATGGGCGATGATCGCAATATTACGAAGAGACATGAATTACCGCCGGGTGTTTTCGGGGCCCGGCCGGACGGATGATCGCGCACGGGGGCAGCCAAATCTGGCCGCCTTATAGCCCGGCGAGGGGCCTCGCGACAAGGATTCCTTCGCATTTGCGGCAAAACGGGCCCGGCCGCATCATTTCGCAGCCGGACCCGCTCCCGTCAGCCTTCAGCCTTCTGGCGGTCCAATGTGGCCTTCATGATGGTTGATCCGTGGTTGATCATGGCCCCGATCGGCCCCCCGCCGGGCTTATTGACACGCGGCTGCTTCGGTCTCGTCCGTCGAGGCGGCGGCTTCGGGAACTTCCGCGAGTGCCAGATTGCAGAGGAACTGCCGGGTGCAGGCCTCCCACGAGAAATTCATTGCAAACGCGCGGCAGGCGGCGGGGGCTATTCCCAGCGCCTTGCGGCAGGCGGCGCCCAGATCATTGTCGAGGACGCCGACCGGCGCGTCGCCGATGACGTCGAGCGGCCCCTGCACCGGATAGGCCGCGACAGGTGTGCCCGACGCCAGCGCCTCGATGAGGACGAGGCCGAACGTGTCGGTCTTGCTCGGGAAGACGAAGCAATCCGCCGCTGCATAGGCCTTGGCGAGTTCTTCGCCGAAGAGGGCGCCGGCGAAATGCACGTCCGGATGGTGCTTGCGCAGCGCGTCGAGCCGGGGGCCGTCGCCGACCACCATTTTCGAGCCCGGCAGGTCGAGATCGAGAAAGGCCTCGATGTTCTTTTCGACGGCGACCCGCCCGACATAGAGATAGACCGGACGCGGAAGGTCCAGATAGTGCTCGCCGGCGAGTTTTGGCCGGGGGCGGAAAAGCTCCGTGTCGACACCACGCGACCAGATGACCGGCTTGCCGAAGCCGCGACCCTCCAGTTCGGCCTGAAGCGATGGTGTGGCCACCATCACGCTTGTCGCCCTGGCGTGGAACCAGCGCAGGAAGGCGTAGCTCCAGCTGAGCGGAAAGCCGGTTCGCGCATAAAGATATTCGCCGAAGCGCGTGTGGAACGACGTCGAGAAGGGAAGGCCGCGCTTTACGCAGTAATTGCGCGCTGCAAGGCCGAGCGGTCCCTCGGTGGCGATATGAATGGCATTGGGGTTCGCCTCCTCGATGAGCCGCGCGAGGCGGCGCGCGGGAAAGAGCGCGAGGCGGATTTCCGGATAGCTCGGCATCGGAAGGGTAGGGAAGCGGTCGGGCGTGATCGAGATGACCTCATGCCCCATCAATTCGAGATTGCGCTTCAATTCGCCCAGCGTGCGGACGACGCCGTTCACCTGCGGCGGCGCGGCGTCGGAAACGATGACGAGTTTCAGTTTCGCGGCGTCGCGTCCGAGTGCTGGGTCGGAGACGCGATAGGCCTTGCGCGACCGGAGGGACCGCTTCAATTCGGCGATGGTGCCGTAGGACCGCATCAGGCCGCGTTCAACACGGCGGAAGCGTCGTCGTCGACTTCCGTTTCATGCGCCGCGCCGCCATCCTGCTCCCAGGAGAAGCGGTGCCAGGTAACGATGCTCAGAATGCCTTCGTCATCCTCGGTGAGCGCGGTGCAGCTTTCGACCCAGTCGCCGTCGTTGCAATAGAGCACGCCGTCCATTTCCCGGATTTCGGCATGGTGGATGTGGCCGCAGATCACACCATCGACGCCGCGCTCGCGGGCCGAGCGCGCGACCGCGACTTCGTAGCTCGAAATATATTCAACCGCGTTCTTGACCCGGTGTTTCAGATAGGACGAGAGCGACCAGTAGGGCAGGCCGAAAACGCGGCGGATTTCGTGTAGCCAGTTGTTGAGCGCCAGCGCAGCGCCATAGGCGCGGTCGCCCAGATGGGCGAGCCATTTGGCATATTTGACGACGCTGTCGAACTGATCGCCATGAATGACGAGGAAGCGGCGTCCATCCGCCGTCTCGTGGATCATTTCGCCGATGACGTCGACGCCGCCGAAATTGAGGCCCGTATAGTCGCGCAGCGCTTCGTCGTGATTGCCCGGCACATAGATCACGCTGGCGCCCTTGCGCGCCTTGCGCAGGATTTCCTGCACCACGGCGTTGTGGGCCGCGGACCAGTACCAGGAGCGCTTCAGCCGCCAGCCGTCGATGATGTCGCCGACGAGATAGATTGTCTCGGCATCGTTGTGGCGCAGGAAATCGAGCAGCAGGTCGGCCTTGCAGCCGGGCGTGCCGAGATGGATGTCGGAGAGAAAGAGCGTGCGGTGCTTCTTGCGATGCTTGGGGCGCGGCCCCGTCAGGCCATCGTCAAGACCGCCGCGCCTTGCGCGCCGGCTCTGGTCGCGCTTGCGGGGAACGCTGGTGTCCGCAGGCAGGTCAGGCATGAAGGGGCCCTCTTTCGCCGTACCGAAGGCGAGGGTGGTGCTGAGGCGGTTCCAGGCCGTGTCGAGCAACGTCTTGTCCTTATCGGCTACGTCGACGCGCCACGCCCGGCCAAACGCCGACATTCGACTGCGGACCGGATGCGCCCCTGGGGCCGGATTTTGCCGGCGCTCGCCAGCTAGACCGTTAGCCGCTATAAGCGGGGCATCTGAACCGCTACTGCCCCATATTCGGTGGTAGTCGACAAGATATCGTGACGGATTGAAGACGCTTTGATGACACCTGCGCCGGGGTATCTGTGTCGTTACGCCGCTCCTTTCACATCATCCTGAATCCGATTGCGGGCGCCCGGCGTCCGGCGCTGCTGAATGCCGTCGTTGAAAGGCTGAAACGCAACGGTGCGGAGGTGACGCTCGAACGGACCAAGCGCCCGGGCCATGCCACGGAACTTGCCCGACGCGCGGCGGAGCGCGGGCAGGCGGATGTGATCGTTGCGGCGGGCGGCGACGGCACCATCAACGAGGTGGCGCGAGGACTTCTGGGACAAGGCGTGCCGCTCGCCATCATTCCGCTCGGCACGGCAAATGTTCTCGCCATCGAACTCGGGCTACGTGCCCGCGCATGCGAAATCGCCGACATGCTTCTCACCGGGCCCGCCCATCTCGTCGGCACGGGCCTTGTCGACGGAGAGATATTTCTGCTCATGGTTGGCATTGGCTTTGACGGCGTAGTTGTCCACGACATCAACCCGACGCTGAAGAAAATCTGGGGCAAGGGTGCTTTCGTCTGGGCGGGCATCAAGACATGGGCCAAAGGTCCGGGCCGCGATATTCGCCTCATCGCAGATGGGCGCGAAAAGCGTGCGCAATGGGCCATCGTCGTCAACGGACGCTATTTCGCGGGCCCCTATGTGCTCGCGCGCGAGGGCGACATCTCGCAGCCGGGGTTGATGCTCTATCTCTTCCGCAATGGGGGGCGCTTTGCGCTGATCCGCTATCTGATCGCGCTGGGCCTCGGCCGCGTCGCGAAATTGAGCGATGTCGAAATCCTGCCTGTGCGTCAGGTGAGGTTTCTCGAACCCGAAGCCCTTGAGGTCGAGGTCGATGGCGATGCCCGGGGGTGCTTGCCTCAGACGGTCGAGCAGGGAACGCGCTTTCTGCGCCTCGTCGTGCCCTCGGGCTGGAAAGCCTGACCCAACTTCAGGGCAGTCTCAGATCCGTGGAGGCGTCGGCGACAACGGTGTTCGGCGCCGGATCGATGACGCGCGGCGCTGGGCGGTTGCCCTTGGCGGCGGCGTCGGCGGAGAAATCATTGTCGGCGATGGAGAGACGCAAGCCCACGGTGGCGGATGCGCCTTCGCGCAGATCGTGTTCGGGCTCTGCGTCGAGCACCATGGGTGCCGGGCGCCGCTGCGGTTCCACGATGGTGACCTCCGCGATGGCAGGGACGCTCGCCGGCTGCTGCTTTTGCGTCGAGGCGAACTCGGCTGCTGCTTCGGCCTTCAGCGCCTGCGTGAGCGCGACGACGCGGTCGCGCTCATTCGCCCAGATGCGGATGACCTTGGCGAAATAGGGCTTGTTGCGAGCGGCGGATTCCGAATGGTAATTCGCCACCGCCTTCGGCCACGACTCCGTTTGCTGGTGCAGCTGCTTCAGGAACTTCGCGGCATAGGTAACGTTGGTCAACGGCTCGAAAGCATCATAGAGATCGGTGAATGCGTCGGGGTGGTAGCGCAGATTGACCTGCATACAGCCCACGTCGATGCTGCGGATGCCTGCGTTGAGAAGGCGCTTCGTGGCGGCTACCGCTTCTCTCTTCGTGTCGAAATAGAAAGACTGGCCTTCGGCATTGATCGTCCAGGGCCAAGGCCGTGTCTTGCCTGTGTCCGGGTCGCGGCGACCGGTTTCCGCCATGGAAACCGAGACAAGCAACGCACGGGGCATCTTGTGTGTCGCCTCGATGGCGATGGCCGCGCGCTCGCAATAGGTCCAGGGCGAGGGGGCGAAAGACGGTTTCGACGTGCCGGGGGTAGGCGCGGCGTGGCTGCTCTGGGCATGGGCGGGGGTCGCCACCGAGAGCGCGGCGGCGAGCGCGAGCGCCAATCCGGCCCGGATGGTTCCGGTCCCGGCGGCGCTTCTGGTCGTACCGTTTTGTCGATGCATTCTGCCCAGCCCCTGCTGTCTCCCGCAAAGGTGCCGCGCGAACGGTAGCGCCTTCCGGGAATACGAGTACCGCCATATTGCATCGTTCGGTATTAACGAAGCTTTGACGGAGGGCCGAAATTAACCCTGCGACGCTGCGTTCGCTGCATTGCAGCGGGTCTTTGGGTTGCGACAAATCGCCTTTAAAGACGGCAATTTAGGTAAAAAATGCCGCATCAGGCGGCATGATAAATTTTCGATCAAGACCCTTGTTTATTGTGCGCTGCAATGTATATTGTGCATTGCGTCATCGGTTGAGCTTTCTCCTGATGACGTAGCCCTTCCTGGGCGTTTCCTCCCTAAACTTGGGCCCTGGTTCGCCAGGGCCCCTTTTTTTGTCCTGAGCTCTGTGTGCGGGCGGGTTAAAGAGCTGCGCGCCGCATCTCGCCGGCAAGGGCCGACCAGTCGAGGTCGGCGAGGGCCGCGGCGAAGGCCGTCATATCCGCCTTGAGCCTGGCGAGGCCTGCGCCGCGTTCGAGCCGGGCCTCGTCCATATAGAGCGCCCGGTTGATCTCGATCTGCAGGGCGTGGAGCCCGACCTGCGGGCGCCCGTAATGCTCTGTGTTGAAGCCGCCCGCATAAGGGTTGTTGCGCGCGACGCGGTAGCCCAGCCGCCGCAGCAGGCGTTCGGCCTCCTGGGTGATTTCGCTGGCGCAGGATGTGCCGTACCGGTCGCCCAGCACGATGTCGGGGCGGTTGCCGCCCCGATCGTCTTCATGGGGCGCGCCGACCGATGGCATGGAATGGCAATCGACGAGCAGGGCCCAGCCGAAGCGCTGGCGGGCATCTTCCAGAAGGTCCCGCAGCGCCTCGTGGAAGGGCATGTAGAGGGAGCGGATACGCCGCTCGGCTTCCGCGTAGGAAAGCGGTGCGCGATAGATTTCCGTGGAATCGGCAACGATCCGGGCAATGGTGCCGAGCCCGCCGGCGACCCGGAGGGAGCGCGTGTTCACATGCGGCGGCAAGGGGTCGGCGAACATGGCCGGGTCGAGTTCATAGGGCTCGCGATTTGCGTCGAGATAGGCGCGGGGAAAACGGGCATGGAGAAGCGGCGCTCCAAGCGCCACAACGCCGCCGAAAACCTCCTCTATGAAGCTGTCTTCCGAGCGGCGGAGCGTCATGGGGTCGAGATTGGAGGCCGTGACGAAGGCCTCCGTATAGACACGGCCGCTATGGGGCGATGAAAAGACGAAGGGAACGCGCGTCTCGACCGGCTTTTCCACCGAGATGGGCTGCTCGAACAGCTCCGCATCGTCTGCGACGCGAAGACCCGCCTGATCGTCGTTGCGCTGTTGGGGATTGGTGGCCATGAGACTCAAGGATATTCACCCGCCCGGTCGGCTTTTCAAGGGCAGGCTGTTCCGGCGATACCGTCCGATCAGGCCCTTTACGACGCCAAGCCTAACATGCGGGGCGTGAGGCTTGCGAACAAGTCGCGTTTTTGACCCCAGTAGCCAAGGGGGCAAAGACGGATATTCACCCGCTGTTTACCCCGAAAACCTAGAGTGCCGGACGACGGCCCGGGCGACTCCGAGGCAAAGGCGGGCCGCAAAGTGGGCAGTGAACGGGTGGATTTGGGCTGATGGCACGCATTCTTCTGGCGGAAGACGACGATTCGATGCGCCGGTTTCTGGCGAAAGCGCTCGAAAATGCGGGGCACGAAGTGATCGCCTATGGCCGCGGCGACCAGGCCCATGACCAGCTCAAGCACGATATCTTCGATATTCTCCTGACCGATATCGTCATGCCTGAAATGGATGGAATCGAACTGGCGCGCCATGCCGCCGAGCTCGATCCGACCATGAAAATCATGTTCATCACCGGTTTTGCCGCTGTCGCCCTCAATCCGGAGAATGCCGCCCCCAAGGATGCCAAGGTGCTTTCCAAGCCCTTCCACCTGAAGGATCTGGTGGCCGAGGTCGAGCGCTTGATGGCTGCGTGAGATTTCGCGACGCTTCGGTGAAATTCCCGGCGTCTTCCATCTTGTCTTTCGCCTATATCCCCGATATACGGACTGCCTCTAACCGGGGCGCCGGGTTCGGCCCCGCCCCGTCCGCCATGGCAATGGGCGCGTAGCTCAGCGGGAGAGCACTACGTTGACATCGTAGGGGTCACAGGTTCAATCCCTGTCGCGCCCACCATCCAACCACTGATTTCATTAGAAATCTCGCTGGGGATGGTGACACCGTCAGTCTCCGGCTGGCGCACCAGCGACGCGCTGGCCGATTTGGGCGCATCAGACTC
>DAIEIL010000149.1 GCA_027352645.1 Rhodobiaceae bacterium
GCCTGCGCTTCGCCGCGCGGCCCGTCGATTTCCACGCGCTCATTGACGACGCGGGCGCGGCCCGATGCGACGAGCTTAAGCGCCAGCGGGTAGAGTTTGTGTTCGGCTTCGAGCACACGGTCGGCAAGGACTTCCGGCGTATCGCCTTCGAGCACGGGCACGGCGACCTGCGCGACGATGGGGCCTTCATCCATGGCGGCGCGGACGAAATGCACCGTGCAGCCGGTGATGCGGCAGCCGGTTTCGAGCACACGCTCATGGACGCGGAGCCCCTTGAAGGCCGGGAGCAGCGAGGGGTGGATGTTCAACTGCCGGTCGCGCCAGCTTTCCACGAAGCCATCGGACAGGATGCGCATGAAACCGGCGCTGCAAATGAGCTCGACGCCCGCGCGGCGGAGCGCCGCGTCGAGTTCGGCGTCGAAGGCTTCGCGGGTCGGATAATCCTTGTGGTTCACCACTTCGGTCGGGATGCCGGCGGCGCGGGCGACTTCGAGGCCCGGCGCGTCGGGTTTGTTCGAAACCACGACGACGATCTCGGCGGGAAAGCCGGGCTCCTTCGTCGCGGCGATGAGCGAGCGGAGGTTCGAGCCGCGGCCGGAAATGAGGACGCCGACCTTCATGCGAGGCTGCCGAGCGCGCCCTTGATCTCGACGCGGGGTTCGTCGCCATGGCGCGCGCGCAGATGGCCGATGCGATAGACGGTCTCGCCCGCCTCCGCGAGGAGACGCGCCACTTCGGCCGCATGGTCTTCGGCGACGACGACGATCATGCCGATGCCGCAATTGAAGGTGCGGCCCATCTCCGCTTCCGCGATGCCGCCGAGCTTCATGATCCGGCGGAAGACATCGGGCATACGCCAGGAGGCGCCGTCGATCTCCGCGACAATGCCGTCGGGCAGGACGCGGGGAATGTTTTCGACGAAGCCGCCGCCGGTGATGTGCGCCAGCGCCTTCACGGCGCCGGTTTCGCGGATGGCGCGGAGCACGCTGCGGACATAGATGCGCGTCGGCGCGAGCAGCGCCTCGCCGATGGTGACGCTGCCGTCTTCCACATGGGGGAAGGGCGCGTCATAGCTCAGTCCATGATCCGCGATGATGCGGCGGACGAGCGAATAGCCGTTTGAGTGGAAGCCCGTCGAGCCGAGGCCGATGAGGACGTCGCCCGCGCCGACATCGCGGCGCGGCAGGATCTGGTCGCGCTCGACGGCGCCGACCGAGAAGCCCGCGAGGTCATAGTCACCTGCCGCATACATGCCGGGCATTTCGGCCGTTTCGCCGCCGATAAGGGCGCAATTGGCCTGACGGCATCCTTCCGCGATGCCGGCGACGACGGCGGTCGCTTCCTCGACGTTGAGCTTGCCCGTGGCGAAATAGTCGAGGAAGAAGAGCGGCTCCGCACCTTGTACGACGAGATCGTTCACCGACATGGCGACGAGGTCGATGCCCACCGTGTCGTGAATGCCGGCTTCGATGGCGACCTTGAGCTTCGTGCCCACGCCGTCATTGGCGGCGACGAGGACAGGGTCCTTCATGCCGGTGGCCTTGAGGTCGAAAAGCCCGCCGAAACCGCCAAGCTCGGCGTCCGCACCGGGGCGGCGCGTCGACTTCGCCAGGGGCGCGATGGCGCGGACGAGGGCGTTGCCCGCGTCGATGTCTACGCCCGCCTGCGCATAGGTGTAGCTGTTCGGGCGGTCCTTGTCGGAGCTTTGAGACATTGCGAGCGGGTCCGTTCGGGGGGAATCTATGGGGCACAAAACACCCGAAAACGCCCCTATAAGCAAGGGATCAGGCAACAAAAAGGCCAGCGGCGAAAAAGCGCCTATCTCCGCTTCGCTCGCGCCATGCGATACTATAGTCTGCGACGCGACCGGGCGGCGATTTGTGCAATAAAACTGTTTTGAATCAAGGGGCTAGGCTATGAGGACGGCTTTCGGGCTGGCGATGGCGGCGGGCATTGCGATGGCGCTTTTCGCGGGTGGGCCCGCCGGGGCCGCCGATCTCTATACCGTAAAGGGCGTTCATGTGGATCAAACGGCCAAAAGCTCGGCCGAAGCCCGAACCATCGCACAAGGCGCGGCGCAGAGCCTCGCGCTGAGCGAATTGCTGAAGCGTTTGACGCTCCCCGAGGACTGGCCGTCGCTGCCGCAGGCGGATGCAAGGACCGCGGCGGACGCCGTGCGCGGCTTTGCCGTGGCGAGCGAGAAGACCAGTTCCACCCGCTATATCGCTGACCTCAATGTGAGCTTCCAGCCCGAAGCGGTGCGCCAGATGTTGCGGGCGCGGAACATTCCCTTTGGCGAGACGCAGGCGAGGCCCGCCGTGCTGCTGGCGGTTCTCGACAAGGCGGGAACGCGCATTCTCTGGGAAGACCAGAACCCCTGGCGCGACGCCTGGGCGGCGGTGGACCTCGCCGATGCCGTAACGCCGCTCGTCATGCCCATGGGCGACGTTCAGGAATTCACGACGGTGACGGCCGCGCAGGCCGTGGCCGGCGACAAGGCGGCGCTGGCGGCGCTCGCCGCGCGTTATGGCGCCGACGCGGTGGTGGTGGCGTATGGCGTGACCGACGCGGCGGGCTCGAAGCTCGATGTGACGGTGACGCGTTACGGCCCGTCGGGACCCGGCACGCCGATCCGCGGCTCGTATCAGGCAACGGGCGCCGCGCAGAATGGCGACGCCTTCATGACCATGGCAAAGAGCGCGGCCTCCTCGACGCTGCTGGCGCTGGGCGAGCCCTGGAAGCGCGAGACGGTGGTGCGCGCGGGCGAGGAAGCGCAGCTCACGGCGTCGGTCTTCTATTCGACGCTCGACCAGTGGGAATCGATCCGCAAGGCGCTGGGCAATGCGCCGCTGGTGGAAAGCCTTCAGATCGAAGGCATTGCCGCCAATGGCGCGGAAGTGGACATCAGGTATCGCGGCACGCCGGACAAGCTTGCGCTGTCGCTCTCACAGGCGAACATCGCTCTCGCGCAGGATGCGGGCGGATGGTCCCTCCGTCTGAAATAGATGCGTCCGAGATAGAGAGGTTCAGATGAACTTGCAGCGCCAGACGGCCATCTGGGTCGGCGGCATCGTCGTTTCGGCGCTGATGCTGTGGCTGTTGAAGGGCATTCTGCTGCCCTTCGTGGCGGGCCTCGCGATCTCCTATTTCCTCGATCCCTTTGCCGACAGGCTGGAGGCAAAGGGCCTGTCGCGCATGGCGGCGACGATCGTCATCTCGATCATCTTCACATTCATCGTCGTCGCGGTGGCGATCCTCTTCCTGCCGCTTCTCTATCAGCAGACGGTCGCCTTCATCGACGTGCTGCCGAATATCGTGAGCGGTGCGCGCAGCGCGCTCAACGAGATCAGCCATGGCAAGCTCGCCCATCTGCTCGGCAACAATTCCGATGTGCAGAAGGCTGTGCGCGAAGTGGCGAGCGGCGGGCTTTCATGGGCGCTGAGCCTGCTGCCCTCTATCGGCTCGCAGGGGGTGGCGCTCGTCCAGTTCATCTCGCTTGTCGTGGTAACGCCGGTCGTCACCTTCTACATGCTGCTCGACTGGGACCGCATGGTGGCCCGCGTCGATGCGCTTTTGCCGCGCGAACACGCCGAAACCATTCGCGGCCTCGCGCGGGAAATGGACGAGGTGCTTGCGGGGTTCCTGCGCGGGCAGGGGCTGGTGTGCCTTTTTCTCGGCACGTTCTATGCGCTGGGCCTATCGGCGGCGGGCCTCACCTTCGGCCTCGTCGTCGGGATCATGACGGGCATTCTGAGCTTCATTCCCTATCTCGGCACCATCACGGGCTTCGTCGTGTCGGTGTCGCTCGCCTTCTTCCAGTTCTGGCCGGATTACATGTCGATCGGCCTTGTCGTCGGCATTTTCGTCATCGGGCAGTTTGTCGAAGGCAACTTCCTTCAGCCGAGAGTGGTGGGCCGGAAAGTGCGGCTTCATCCGCTCTGGGTGATGTTCGCGTTGTTTGCGTTCGGCTCACTGTTCGGCTTTGTCGGCGCGCTCCTCGCGCTGCCGGTCGCGGCGGCCATCGGCGTGCTGGCGCGTTTCAGCGTCGCGCAGTACGAGCAGAGCAAACTCTATTGGGGCAACGCGCCGCATCCGGTCTCGGCGCAGCCTGTGGTTGCCGATGCGGCGGGCAATGCGCCCACCGAGGACTAGATGACGCGTCAGCTCGCCTTTGAACTTGGCCATCGCACGGCTCTGGGCCGGGAGGATTTCCTCGTCGCGCCGTCGAACGAGGCGGCGGTGGCGCTGGTCGATGCGTGGCCGGACTGGCCCTCTCATGGCATCGCGCTGTCCGGTCCTTCGGGAAGCGGCAAGACGCATCTGGCCGAAGTCTGGCGGGCGGCGAGCGGCGCGGCGCGGATCGACGCGGGCGACCTTGCGATGGCCGATCTGCCGGGGCTCATCGCGTCGCGGGCGGTCATCGTCGAGGATGTCGGGGCGCTTTCGGATGCGGCCGAGCGGGCGCTGTTTCACCTGCTCAACCTCGCCAAGGAAGATAAGGCCTTTTTGCTGCTCACCGGGCGGGAGGCGCCGGCGCGGATGCCCACGCGGCTCCCCGATCTCGCGTCGCGGCTCAGGGCGCTGCCGCATGCCGAACTCGGCGCGCCCGACGACGCGCTGCTCGCGGGCGTTCTGGTGAAGCTCTTCGACGACCGGCAGTTGCGCGTCGCCGAGCCACTCATCGCCTATCTCGCGTCGCGCATCGAACGCTCCATTGCGGTGGCGCGTGATGTCGTCGATGCGCTGGACCGGGCGTCCCTTTCGGGCAAGCGGCCGATTTCGGTGCCGCTTGCCGCCGAAGTGCTGCGGTCGATGGGGCTTGCCTAGGGAGCGCAGGGCGGCGGCGGGGATTCATGACACAGTCACATGTTTGACGTAATCTTCGGAGAGAAAAGGCTTTTCCGGCCATAACACCGAGCGCCCCATGACAACGACGCCGCGCCACCTAGCGACCGACGACACCGAGCAGACCGATGTGACGCCGACAGGCGTCACGCCGCTGCCGCCGCTGGGCGCGACGGTCGAGGCTGTCGCGGAGCCGGGCAAGGATGAGCGGGCGACGCTGCCTGTCGATCTCAGCCCGCCGGAGCGCTTCATCAATCGCGAACTTTCCTGGCTCGCCTTCAACATGCGCGTGCTGGAAGAAACGGCGAACACCAACCACCCGATGCTGGAGCGGTTGCGCTTTCTTTCGATCTCGGCCTCGAACCTCGACGAGTTCTACATGGTCCGCGTGGCGGGCCTGCGCGGGCAGGTGCGCGCTGGCGTCGAGACGCTGAGCCAGGACGGGCTGACGGCGGCGCAGCAGCTCGACCTCGTCAACGAGGCGGCGAACAAGCTGATGCAGGAGCAGCAGCGGCAATGGTCGCGCATCAGCAAGGAGATGCGCGAGGTTGCGGGCATCTTCGTGCTGGCGCCGCATGAGGTGACGCCGGAGGAATTCTCATGGCTTGAGAACCGCTTTCTCGAGCAGGTCTTCCCGGTGCTGACGCCGCTCGCCATCGACCCGGCGCATCCGTTCCCCTTCATTCCCAATCTCGGCTTCGCGCTGGCGCTCAGGCTGCAGCGCGAGACCGACGGCAAGCTGATGGATGCGCTGCTGCCCATCCCGACGCAGGTCGAGCGCTTCATCCGCCTGCCGGGACGCGAGACGGGCGAAAGCCAGGGGCAGATCCATTTCGTCACGCTCGAGGACATGATCGGGCTTTTCCTCGACCGGCTTTTCCCCGGCTACAAGGTCGTCGGGCAGGGCGCGTTCCGCCTGCTGCGCGACAGCGACATCGAAATCGAGGAAGAAGCCGAAGACCTGGTGCGCTATTTCGAATCCGCGCTGAAGCGCCGCCGCCGCGGCAGCGTCATCCGGCTGAAGATTCAGGCGGCCACGCCGGAAAAGCTGCGCAATCTGGTGGTGAGCGAACTCGGCGTTACCGAGAAGGAACTCGTCATGGTCGACGGGTTGCTCGGCCTCGCGCAGACGAACCAGCTCATCGTCGACGATCGGCCCGATCTCAAATTCCCGCCCTATGATGCGCGTTTCCCGGAACGCATCCGCGATCATGGCGGCGACTGCCTCGCGGCCATCCGCTCGAAGGACATCATCGTCCATCATCCCTATGAGTCATTCGACGTCGTGGTGCAGTTCCTGCGGCAGGCCGCGGCGGACCCCGATGTCGTGGCCATAAAGCAGACGCTTTACCGCACCTCGAAGGACAGCCCGATCGTGCAGGCGCTGATCGAAGCGGCGGAAGCAGGCAAGTCGGTGACGGCGCTCGTGGAACTCAAGGCGCGTTTCGACGAGGCGGCGAACATCGTCTGGGCACGGAACCTCGAACGCGCCGGCGTGCAGGTAGTCTTCGGTTTCATCGAACTCAAGACGCACGCCAAGCTCTCGCTGGTCGTGCGCCGCGAGGCGGGTGCGCTGCGCTCCTACGTCCATTTCGGCACGGGCAACTACCATCCCGTCACGGCGAAGATCTATACCGATCTTTCCATGTTCACCTGCGATCCGCTGCTCGCGGCGGACGTGTCGCAGATCTTTAATTTCATCACCGGCTATGCGGAACCGAAGCACCTGAATCTGCTCGCCGTCTCGCCGATCAACCTGCGCGCGCGGCTGCTTGGCCATATTCGCGACGAGATGGAACATGCCAAGGCCGGGCGGCCCGGCGCGATCTGGGTCAAGCTCAACTCGCTGGTGGACCCGGAAATCATCGATGCGCTTTATGAAGCGAGCGGCGCGGGCGTGAAGATAGACCTCGTCATTCGCGGTATCTGCTGTCTGCGTCCGGGGGTTCCGGGGCTCTCGGAAAATATCCGTGTAAAGAGTATTGTCGGCCGGTTCCTCGAGCATTCGCGAATCATCTGCTTCGGCAAGGGGCATGGGCTGCCGTCCGACAAGGCGAAGGTCTATATCTCCTCGGCCGACTGGATGCCGCGCAACCTCGACCGCCGCGTCGAGGTGCTGGTCCCGATTCTCAACCCGACCGTCCACGATCAGGTGCTCGACCAGATCATGGTCGCGAATCTGCGGGACAATCAGCAGAGCTGGGAACTGCGGCCGGATGGGTCATATGAGCGCATCTCCGTGCCGGAAGGGGGCGAACCCTTCAACGCGCACGCCTATTTCATGAACAATGCGAGCCTTTCAGGCCGGGGAAAATCGTTGCGCGACGATCTACCCCCGAGTTTTCCGGTCAAGACTGGTGACGGCGGCCCGAACAAGCTTTAGTTTCCCTTTTCAGAGGCCAAATTGCTGTGGGGTTATTTTGAACGGCGGCAGGAAGTCGACCGGCCGGTTCGGCATTGTCGATCTCGGTTCCAATTCCGTGCGTCTCGTCGTTTATGCGGCGGCCGCGCGAAGTCCTGTGCTCGTCTTCAATGAGAAGGTTCTGTGCGGCCTCGGTCGCACGCTTTCGAGCACGGGCAAGCTCGACCCCAAGGGTATCGACCGCGCGCTCGACGCGATCCGGCGCTTCATTGCGCTTCGCGCGCAGATCGGCATCAAGACGCTGATCATCGCCGCCACGGCGGCTGTGCGCGACGCGGCGGACGGGCCCGAGTTCATTGCGCAGGTCGAGAAGATTTGCGGCTTCAAGATCGAACTTGTCTCCGGCGCGGAGGAAGCGCGGCTTTCGGCGCAAGGCGTGCTCTCCGGCATTCCCGATGCCGACGGCGTGGTGGGCGATCTGGGCGGGGCGAGCCTCGAACTTGTCGGCGTCTCCGGCGGCAAGCGGCTTGGCATCGGCTCGACGCTACCGATCGGGCCGCTGCGCATTATCGACCAGTCGAAAAACAGCCTCGTCGCAGCGGAAGCCATCGTCGACAAGGCGCTGAAGGGGCTCGACGTTCTCAGGGAAAATCAGGGCAAGCGGCTCTATGTCGTGGGCGGCGTCTGGCGGAATCTGGCGCGCATCCACATGGCGCAGCGCCACTATCCGATCCATGTGCTTCATCAGTATGTGATCCCTGCGCGCGATGCGGCGGACCTTGCGAAGCTCATCGAGAAGCTCGGGCCGAAGACGCTGGCGCAGATACCGGATATTTCCGAACGCCGCATCGACACGCTGCCCATCGGCGCGCTGGTGCTGGAGCGCGTCATCGCCGCGATGAAGGCGAAGGAGATCGTCGTCTCGGCTTATGGGCTGCGCGAGGGCATTCTTTTCGACCGGCTCGACAAGCGCACACAGGCCAAGGACCCGCTGATCGAGGGATGCCGCGATCTGGCCTCGCGGCTGTCGCGCTTTCCCGAGCATGGAGACGAACTCACGCCCTGGACCGCGCCGCTCTTCCGCGACGAAGTGCTGGGCGAAACGCTGGATCAGGCGCGTCTTCGCCATGCCGCCTGCATCCTCGCCGATATCGGCTGGTATGTGCATCCCGACTACAGAGCGCATCATTCGCTGACGCAGATTCTGCTCGCGCCGTTTTCGGGCGTCGATCACTCCGGGCGGCTGTTCCTTGCGCGGGTCGGCTATCACCGGCATGAGGGCAAGGGCGAGCCGGAACTCATCGGCAACCTCGCTGGCATTCTGACGGAGACGGAGAATTACCGCGCCATGGTTCTGGGGCTCGCACTCCGGCTTGCCTTCACGCTTTGCGCCGCCACCACAGGCATGCTCCCCAAGACGAAGCTTGAGGTCACGAAGAGCACGGTGACGCTTGTCGTGCCTCGCCGCTATGAGCCTCTGCTCGGCGAAGTCGTGCAGCGCCGCCTTGCGGCGCTTGCCCGCGCAGTGGACCGCAAGGGCGAGATGCGGGTGGGGCGGTAGCTGCTGCCGAAAGGCGCGGCGAATGTCGACGTCCGGGTCGTCTCGCCCGGTGTGTCTGTTGCGTAAGGGGTTTCATGCCGTTCGAAAAACCGCTTGGTGACAACCAGGCGCCGGCCCCGGCGCTGTCCCGGGGCCTGACCGTCATCATGGCGGCTTCATGCGGGGCGGTTGCGGCCAATCTCTACTATGCGCAGCCGCTCATCGCGCTGATCAGCCCCGATGTGGGGCTCTCCCCGGCTGCGGCCGGGCTCCCGGTCACGCTCACCCAGATCGGCTATGGCATAGGGCTCCTGCTCGTGGTTCCGGCGGGAGACCTCGTGGAGAACCGCAGGCTGCTGACGGCGACGCTCTGCGCGACGGCGGCGTTGCTCGTCGCCGCCGGGTCCGCGCCCTGGGCAGGCCTTTTCCTCATGGCCTCGCTGATGATCGGCATCATGGCGGTGGGCGCGCAGATACTCGTTCCACTTGCCGCGTCCATGACGCCGCCGGAAGGGCGGGGCGCCGTCGTCGGCAATGTGATGAGCGGGCTCCTCGTCGGTATTCTTCTGGCGCGTCCGATATCGAGCCTCATGGCAGCCAGTTTCGGCTGGCGCGCCGTGTTCTATTTTTCCGCCGTCGTGATGACGATGATGGCGCTGGCGCTTTCCCGCATCCTGCCGCGTCGCGTGCCGGCGGGCGGCTTTTCCTATGTCGCTCTTCTTGCTTCACTGGTGCACCTTGTGCGGGACACGCCGGTGCTGCGGCGCAAGGCGCTCTACCATATGGCGTTCTTTGCGAATTTCAGCCTGTTCTGGACAGCCGTGCCACTTCAACTCGCGAGCTCTGCTTTTGGCTTCACGCAAAGAGGTATCGCGATGTTTGCGCTGGCGGGTGCGGCCGGGGCGATCTTCGCGCCATTTGCGGGCCGTTTTGCCGATCGGGGCTGGAGCAAGGCCGTGACCGCAACGTCGATGGCGTTGGCAGTGGTTGCCTTTCCGCTGGCCTATCTGGGCGGGACCTATGGGTCGCTGCCGACGCTGCTTGCGGCGGCTCTGCTACTCGATATCGGTGTGACGGGTAATCTCATTGTCGGCCAGCGGGCGATCAACCAGCTCGGGAACGAGCACCGCAGCCGGCTGAACGGCCTCTATGTCGCGGCCTTCTATTTCGGCGGAGCCATTGGCTCCGCGGTTGCCGCATTCGCCTTCTCGCATGAAGGGTGGGGCGGGGTGAGCGCCATAGGCCTCGCTATCGCGATTGCGGCGATCCTCTACTTCGCTTTCGAGGTATGGAGAGGCCGGGAGGGCTGAAGCGTCCTCCGCGTCGCCGCAATCCTGATCGGCAGAAACACCGTGGCCGGACAAAATGGTGAGTTCAGTCTGCGAAAATCCACCAAGATACGTGTTTTGTAGCCGCTGCCACGTGCTAGGCTTTCACTGGTTTTTGCGCAGGGGAGAGACGCGTGCCGAAGAAAAAAAAGACGGCGGTGACCGCGACGGAAGAACCGATATCAGCGGGCGAGATCAGGGACGCCATCTCGGTGCTCGACCAGGCGCTGTACAATCACGTTCAATGGACGGATTCCCTCAACATCACGCTGATCTGTCATCTGCGGCCGGATGAGCGCGATCTTCGCGCGAACGCTCACCGCGAATGCAGGCTCGGGCAGTGGTATTACGATGAAAAGACGCGGGTCGTTCGCAACAATCCCAATTTCGTCGAGTTGGAAGAGGCGCATCGCGAGATGCACCGGCAAGCCGCCCATCTTCTGGCGTTGTCGTCCGACCGCCAGGAAATTCCGATGGCGGATTATGAGCGATTTACGCATGAGCTGAAACGTTTGCGCCTTCAGATCGAGACGCTGAAGCGCGAGCTGGAGGACGAAATCTACAATGTGGATGCGCTTACGGGGGCGAGCAGCCGGGTTGGTATGTTGACCAAGCTCCGGGAGCAGCACGAACTGGTCAAGCGCGACCTCGAAACCTGCGTCATCGTCATGATGGATATCGACAAGTTCAAGGCGGTCAACGACACCTACGGGCATGCGGCCGGCGACCGGGCGCTGGCAACTTTCGCGCAGCACGTGATGCGCAACACGCGGCCGTTCGACCGGCTTTTTCGCTATGGCGGCGAGGAGTTCCTGCTCTGCATCCCGCATACGGATATCGATGCGGCGCGGCGGATGATCGAACGTATCCGGACGGAGCTGGAAAAGATCGACATCGCCTGCCCGGGATATCCGCCGTTCCATATCAGTGCCTCGTTCGGCATGACCGCGCTTGATCCGGACGTTCCGGTGACGGACTCAATCGACCGCGCCGACCTCGCTGTCTATGCGGCCAAGACCCAGGGGCGGAATCGGACGGTTACATGGGATCCGTCAATCGTGCGAGTGGAGGCGGGATAGGGGCACAGGGTACGCGGCGTCAGCGCCCGCTCTTTCCCGGCTCGATCAGGATGATGCGCTTACCCTTGGCGCCGATGGCGAGTTCGCCGCGCTTGAGGCGCAGCGCGTCGGCGCCGAAGACTTCGCGCCGCCAGCCCTTGAGCGCGGCGACGTCCGCTTCATCATGGGCGGCGATGTGCTCGAGGTCGGAAATCTTGGCGATGAGCTTCTGGGCGACTTCGTGCTCCTCGCAACGCATGGCCAGCAGCACCTTCAGCAGTTCGACCAGCGGGCCGATGCCGGGCGGCAGCGGCTCGGCGTCCTTCACCACCGGGATCTGATCTTCCGGCATGTTGAGGCCGCGCTCGATCGCCTCCATCAGGGCGGCGGCGGAGCGGCTGTTCGAGAGGCCCTTGGGGACGGCGCGCAGGCGGTCCAGCTCTTCGAGAGAGCGGGGAATCTGGGTCGCGATCTCGGCCAGCGCGTCGTCCTTGAGCACACGGGAGCGGGGCAAGTCGCGGTCCTGCGCCTGACGCTCGCGCCAGGCGGCGACCTCCACCAGCACGGCAAGGCCCTTGCTGCCCTTGAAGCGAACCTTGAGCCGCTTCCATGCATCTTCGGGCCGCGTCGTATAGGTCTCGGGGTCCTGAAGGATCGCCATTTCCTCGGCCACCCAGCGGGCGCGGCCCGTCTGGGTCAGACGGCGGGCGAGAACCTCGTAGATCTTGCGCAGATGCGTGACGTCGCCCGAGGCATATTGAAGCTGCTTGTCGGAAAGCGGGCGGCGCGCCCAGTCGGTGAAGCGCGAGGACTTGTCCACGCTGCCACCGGTGAGGCGCTTCA
>DAIEIL010000179.1 GCA_027352645.1 Rhodobiaceae bacterium
CGCGCCTCGACCTATAGCCCCATTCTTCCCGTCAGCCCTCGCACCGGCCATGTGCTTCTCGTGCCGCTCGTCTCTCGCAATGTCGAGAAGGGCACGGTGTCCTACGAGGAACCCGATACGGGCGAGATCGTCGAGGTTCCCGTGACGGGCGGACATTGCAAGCTGCAATGGAAGGCCGACTGGGCCATGCGCTGGGCGGCGCTCAAGGTCGATTACGAAATGGCGGGCAAGGACCTCATCGACAGCGTCAAGCTTGCCTCGCGCATCTGCCGCACACTCGGCGTCAATCCGCCGGAAGGTTTCAACTACGAACTCTTCCTCGATCAGGAAGGAAAGAAGATCTCGAAGTCGAAGGGCAACGGCCTTTCGATCGAGGACTGGCTGCGCTATGCGAGCCCGGAAAGCCTGCAACTTTTCATGTATCAGGCGCCGCGCACCGGCAAGCGGCTCTATTTCGACGTCATCCCCAAGAACGTCGATGAATATCTCTCTTTCCTGACCGCCTATCCGAAGCAGGCCGCGAAGGAACGCCTCGGCAATCCGGCATGGCACATTCATGCTGGAAATCCGCCGACGGAAGAATTGCCGATCAGCTTCTCGCTGCTTCTCAATCTCGCCAGCGCGAGCCATTCCGACGACAAGGACGTGCTCTGGGGCTTCATCCGCCGCTATGCGCCGGACGCGACGCCGGAGCGTTTCCCGCGCCTCGACCACATGGTCGGCTACGCGATCAACTATTTCCATGACTTCGTGAAGCCCTCCAAGGTCTATCGCGCGCCGTCGGAGATCGAGAAGATCGCGCTGACCGATCTTGCGGAAGCGCTGGAAAAGGCCGAGCCGCAGACCAGCGCCGAAGATCTGCAGAACATCGTCTATGAAATCGGCAAGACGCATGGCTTCGAAAACCTGCGCGACTGGTTCAAGGCACTCTACGAAATTCTGCTCGGCGAGGCGCAGGGACCGCGATTCGGGTCCTTCATCGTGCTTTACGGCGTCAAGGAAACGGTAAGCCTCATCCGCCGCGCGCTCGCGGGCGAAGATCTGTCCAAAGGCTGAACCGGTCGCGGCCTTGCGGCGTATACGCGTAAATGTCGGCACGGCAGGCCGCTGCACGGCGGCTTTCCTTGCCACGACCTTCATCTCGAAGGATCATGCGCGTCATGTGTTTTCCGCGTGCCGGCCTCCCGCTGATGGTTCTGCTGCTCGTGGCGTCGCCGGCTTTTGCCGCAGCGCCGCTCGATGCGGCGCGTCAGGCCTTTGCGCAAGGCGATTTCCGGTGCGCCGCGACGCTTGCCCATGAGGCGGGCGCGGCGGAGGGGGAGGCGCTTGCCGCACGGGCGGAGCTTGCCGAAGGCGATTTTGTCGCGCAGGGCGAGGCGAGCCATGAGGACTTTCGGCAGGCAGTGAAAAGCGCTCGCGCCGCCATTCTGCTCGATCCCCGCAATGTGGAAGGCCATCTCTACCTTGCGCTGGCGCTGGGTTTCCTCGGTCGTATCGAGGGAAGCGTTGCCGCCCATTTTGCGGGTTACGCGGAAGAGGCGCGCCAGCATATCGACAAGGCGCTGGAACTTGCACCGACAGACCCATGGGCAAATGCGCTGCTGGGCGGCTGGAACCTCGAAATCGTGAATGATGGCGGCGTATTCGGGGAAACGCTTTATGGCGCGTCCCGCGACAAGGGGATCGCCGCCTACAATTATGCGCTCGCGCTTGCCCCCGGTAATGCGGCGATCGCCTACCAATATGCCCTGCAGCTTGTGGCGATGGGCGGCGCGTGGCCGCGTGCGGAGGCATATCAGGTCTTGAAGACCTCCATGCGGACCGAACCCACGGATGCCTTCCAGCGGTTGGCCTGGCGCAGGGCCGAGCGGATGATGCTTGCGCTGGAGTCGCATGACGACCGCGCGCTTCAGGCCATCATGAAGGACCGGACGTCGCTTCTGACCGGGCCGGCGACCACTGGAAAGTCGCGCTGAGAGCCCTTACTGGCTCGCCCAGACGATACGCGCCATCCACAGCACATCTTCCGGAGAGAGGACGCGCGAGCCGTGGACCGGATTGAACGATTGCAGATCGACGCTCTTCGCGGTGCGTCGCGTAAGTACTCTGGCCATGACTTCGCCTGAGGTGGTCTTTACGACCACGCGGTCCCCGCGACGGATGGATGCGG
Organism: Rhodobiaceae bacterium; assembly: GCA_027352645.1. Taxonomy (GTDB): domain Bacteria; phylum Pseudomonadota; class Alphaproteobacteria; order Parvibaculales; family Parvibaculaceae; genus Parvibaculum. The sequence continues at coordinate 2,171 of DAIEIL010000179.1, forward strand.
CGGGCGAGACGATGATGATGTCGCCATCCCGATAGACGGGCGCCATGTCGTCACCCGTGACCTCGAGCGCATAGGCGTTTTCATCGTTCAGGTCGGGAAAGGGCGCCTCGTCCCACTCACTGCCGGCCGGATGGCCTAGATCGTCGAAACAGCCCTCTGCTCCCGCCCGGGAGAGGCAGGTGAACGGCACCGGACGCGGGCGCCCGCTCTTCCTCTGCTCGCCTTCGATGAGGGAGGTCATCTCCTCCAGGCTCGCGCCCGTCGCCCGCATCACGCGCCACAGGCTTTCCGTGCTCGGCCAGCGCGGCCTGCCCTGAGGGGTCACGCGCTTCGACTTGTTGAAAGCGGTCGGGTCGAGCCCCGCAGCCTTGGCCAGGCCGGATGCTGAAAGACCTTTGCGTCGCGCGAGTTCATCTATTCCAGCCCAGAGCCGGCTGTGCGAGGGGACGGCAGGCATTCGGGGTACTGGTTCCTGATCGGGGGACGCAACAGACATAACTTACCCAACTTATGACATGTAAATCCGCGCTGTCCATACATACTAAAATATCGGGTTTTCTTGTTCCGTCAGGGCTCTCTCGATACATTGCGCGCGAAACACGAAGGCTGGCGGACGGGGATATGGGCGCGCGCACCATTTACAAAATAGTGCATGAGGCGGAGTGGCGCGCGGCCGAGGCGTCGGGCCGTTTCGCGGGGTCGCCAGTTGATCTCAAGGACGGTTTCATCCATTTCTCGACCGCCACACAGGCGCCCGAGACGGCAGCGAAGCATTTCGCGGGCGCGAGCGACTTGCTGCTGGTCACGGTCAATGCTGCAACGCTCGACCTCAAATGGGAGGTCTCGCGCGGCGGGGCCCTCTTCCCCCACCTTTATGGCGATCTCCCGCTGAGTGCCGTGCGGAGCGTCGACCCGCTGCCGCTTTGCGCGAGCGGCGAGCATCGCTTCCCGCCGATGGAATAGACCTCATGGACCTCTTTCCCCTGGTGCGCCCTGCGCTCGGCCTCATCGAGCCGGAGCGCGCCCATCGGCTCACCATCCTCGGACTGAAGCTCGGGCTCGCGCCGCGGGACGTTGCACCCAATCCTTCGTCGCTCGGCGTCGATCTCTGGGGCCTTCACTTCCCCAATCCCCTCGGCATCGCTGCGGGCTTCGACAAGAACGGCGAGGTGCCCGACGCCATGCTGAAGCTTGGTCTGGGCTTTGCCGAAGTGGGCACGGTGACGCCGCGCCCGCAGCCCGGCAATCCGCGTCCGCGCATATTCCGGCTGGCCGAAGAGCGCGCCGTCATCAATCGCCTCGGCTTCAACAATGAAGGTCATGCGGCGTTGAAGGGGCGTCTCCTCGCGCGTCGCGCGCGGCCCGGAATTGTCGGTGTGAATATCGGCGCGAACAAGGATGCCGCCGACCGTATCGCCGATTACGAGGCGGGCATCGCGGCCTTCGAGGGGCTGGCGAGCTATTTCACCGTCAATATCTCATCGCCCAACACGCCGGGGCTTCGCTCGCTGCAGAACAAGGCAGAACTCGAAACTCTCGTCATGCGCGTGATGAAGGCGAGGAAAGGCCGCACGCCCGTTCTTCTCAAGATTGCGCCTGACCTTACCGATGACGAACTTGCCGACATTGCAGAGGTTGCGCGCGAGCAGGGGCTCGACGGTCTCATCGTCTCGAACACCACGATCCGCCGTGAGGGCCTTGTTGCAGGACCGCATGCGAGCGAGACCGGTGGCCTTTCTGGCCAGCCCCTTTTCGCGCTGTCCACGGAAGTGCTGCGAACCATGTATCGCCTGACGAACGGCAAGCTTCCGATCGTCGGCGTCGGCGGCGTATCGAGTGGCGCGGATGCCTATGCGAAGATTCGCGCGGGCGCATCTCTCGTTCAGCTTTACACTGCACTCACCTATGATGGGCCCATGCTCGTCAGCCGCATCAAGCGCGAGCTTGCGCTGCTACTCGCGGCGGATGGGATCGAGCATTTGCGCGATGCCGTCGGCCTCGACGCTAGATAGGAAAAGCTCATGTCGAAAGTCGTCATCTGGCACAATCCGCGTTGCAGCAAGTCGCGCGCGACCCTTTCGCTGATCGAACAGCACGGGCTCGACCCCGAGATCGTCGAATATCTGAAGACGCCGCCCGGCACCGACGAGATCAAATCCGTGCTGAAGAAGCTGCGCATGAAGCCCCGCGACCTGATGCGCAAGGGCGAGCAGGTCTACACGGATCTCGGCCTCGACAATGTGACGCTTTCCGACGATCAGCTCGTGACTGCGATGGCTGAAAATCCGATCCTGATCGAGCGG
>DAIEIL010000041.1 GCA_027352645.1 Rhodobiaceae bacterium
AAGTGCCCACTGAATAATGGCGTAATGAATAAATAGGCGCTCGGTCAGTTTTCGCAAATTCTAGGCCAGAAAGATCACCGCGCTCTGGCTGTCGCGCAGCATGGCGTTCTCGCCGACGGTGAAGGCGGACACCATATAGCCCGTCGCGCCTTCGAAGGCGCCCGTGCCGCTGACGATGCGGCGGATGATATAGCCATATTGCAGCGAAGGGTCGGGGCATTCGCCGATCAGGCCTTCGCCTTCATTGACGAAGCTCACCGTACCGCCGCCGAAGACGATCTGGCCATGCTCCGTGAAGTGGCCATATTGATCGGGCTCCACCACCGCTTCGAGAACGGCCTGCGGCGCGCCGGTGGTGAAAACGGGATCCAGCCCTGCGCCGAAGCTCGCGCGGGTTTCGATGCGCATGCGTGAGCCCATGTCGTCTTCGGGCGTGACCTTGCCTTCGAAAAGAAGCTGGTAGCGGACTTCCTTCATGGTCAGACGCTCCTCAAGCCTTCTTTCGTCACCATCGTCTGGGCATCGTCAAGCGCGTGTTCGGCGCGGTCGAAGATGTCGTCGATATCGGCTTCCTTGACGATGAGCGGCGGGCAGAAGGCGACGATGTCGCCGCCAAGCGCGCGCAGGATGAGGCCGTGCTTCTCGGCGGCCTTCACCACGGCCGCGCCGACGCCAGCCGCAGGATCGAAGCTGCGCTTCGACGCCTTGTCGGCAACGAGTTCGATGGCGCCGATGAGGCCTTTGGCGCGGGCGTGACCCACCAGCGGATGCTCGGCGAGCCGCGCCACGCGGGCTTCGAATTTCGGCGCGACGGCGCGCACATGGCCGACGATGTTGCGCTTTTCGTAGATTTCGAGAGTCTTGGCGGCGACGGCGGCGGCAACCGGATGCGCGGTATAGGTGAAGCCGTGACCGAAGGTGCCGAGCTTTTTGCTTTCGTCGAGCATCGCCTGATACATGTCCTCGCCGATGGTGACGGCGGCGATGGGGACGTAAGCGGAGGAGAGCGCCTTTGCGACCGAGATCGAGTCTGGCTTGATGCCGAATGTCTGGCTGCCGAACATGTTGCCGGTGCGGGCAAAGCCGCAGATGACTTCATCGGCGATGAAATAGATGCCGTATTTGTCGAGCACGGCCTGGATCTTCTGGAAATAGCCTTCCGGCGGAATGATGACGCCGCCCGCGCCCATGATGGGTTCGGCGATGAAGGCCGCGACCGTCTCCGGATCTTCCTCGATGATCATCTTTTCGAGGTTCTGCGCGAGCCGCGTCGTGAACTCGTCTTCCGTCTCACCCGGTTCCGCATAGCGATAGTAATGCGGGCAGTCGGTGTGACGGGCAAAGGAAAGCGGCAGGTCGAAATCGCGGTGATTGGGCAGGAGGCCGGTGAGGCTTGCCGACGCCACGGTGACACCGTGATAGGCGCGCTGGCGCGAGATGATCTTCTTGCGCTTCGTCTGGCCCCTGGCGTTGTTGTAGTACCAGACGAGCTTCACCTGCTGGTCGTTCGCTTCCGAGCCCGAGCCGCAGAAAAGGATTTTCGACGCCTTGTGCGGCACGATCGCCTTGAGCTTCTCGGCGAGCTCGGCGGCGCGTTCATGGCTCTTGCCGCCGAAAACATGCGTGAAGGGAAGCTGGCGCAGCTGCTCGGTCGCGGCTTCGATCAGCTCCGGCTCGTTATAGCCGAGCGAGGTACACCAGAGTCCGGCAAGACCCTCGATATATTTACGGCCATCCGCGTCCCAGACGTGAATGCCTTCGCCGCGCTCGATGATCATCGGCCCTGCGCCACGGAAGGCGTCGAGATTGGTGTAAGGGTGGATCACCGTCTCGATATCGCGGACAGCGGCGTTGCTCAAACTCGTCATCGTTAGCTCCCTCGGGCTTTGCGCCGAACGGGGCGTAATATGGGAGCGTTGGGGCAGGGTGTCAAAAGGGCTCAGAATCCCGGTGGCGCGCGGAAGCCGCCGAGGAGTTCTTCGAGCATCCCGGCGACGGCAATGGTGGTGCGGTCGCCGAAATGCGGGCCGATGATCTGTGCGCCGACGGGAAGCCCCTCGCTGGTGAGGCCGACGGGCGCGACGCTTGCCGGGAGATGCGCCACCATGGCGGGCCCGGCCCAGATCAGCACGTCGAAATATTCGCGCTCCTTGCCGTTCACGGCGATGCGGCGCTTGTGCCAGTTCGACTGCTGGTCGTGTGGGAAAGCGGGGCGCATCAGAACCGGCGCCAGAACAACGTCGTAGTCGCGGAAGAAATCCGCCCAGGCCGCCTTCAGCCGCGCCTGATGCTCGTGCCAGACGAGACGGTCGGCGTAGGAAATATTCGCGCCGCGCGCCTGAAGCGAGAGATGGCTCCGGTCCCCGGCGGGAAGCTTGGCGCGCATGTCCGTGAGGCGTTGCTTCACGCTGTCCGGGAAGCGCGACGCAGTGATCGAGTGAAGCAACGTCAGATAGACCTCGTTCGACCATTCGAGCGTGAAATCGGGACGCGCGGTCCAGTCGACCTTTGCACCAGCATCCTCAAGTGCCTTCGCGGCATTGTTCAGGAGAGCGGTAGATTCCGTGTCGATGTCGCAGAAGGGATCGTCGATCCAGACGGCGACGCGCAAATCCTTCGGGTTTGTCGCGCGTGGCGGCGCGAGATCGAGCTTCCATCCTGCAGCCTCGATGTCGTCTGGCCCTGCGACAATGGAGAGCAGAAGGTCAAGGTCTTCCGCGCTGCGCCCGAGCGGACCTGCGACCGAAAGATCGCCTTCCGCGAGATGGCCCGGCGGGGGAGAGATGTGGCCGCGCTTGGGAATGATGCCGAAGGTCGACTTGTGCCCGAAAACGCCGCAGAGATGCGCGGGCGTTCTGATCGAGCCGCCGATGTCGCTGCCGATCTCGAGGCCGGTGAGGCCAGCGGCCAGCGCCGCGGCCGATCCGCCCGACGAACCGCCGGGACCGCAGGCGAGGTTCCAGGGATTGTTTGTCGTGCCATAGACATCGTTGAAGGTCTGGAGATCGCCGGAGAGGAAAGGCACGTTGGTCTTGCCGAAGATGTTGGCGCCTGCCTTCTCGATGCGCTCCACTGGCGCCGCGCTTCTCGTCGGCACATGGTCCTCGTATTCGGGAGAGCCGCCCGTCGAGGGAAGGCCCTTTACCTCGTAGGCATCCTTGATGGTCATGGGGAGGCCGTGAAGCGGACCCCATACCTCTCCGCGCGCCAGCGCCTCGTCGGCCTCAAGGGCCCTTTTTCGGGCCGCGTCGAAATCGCTCGCCACGATGGCGTTGATCTTCGGATTGTGGAGAGCCGTGCGGGCGATGAAATGCTCGAGCAGCTCGCGTGAGCTGACCTCGCGCGACCGGATCATGCGGGCGAGTTCGGCGGCGGATTTGAAGTGAAGTTCGTTTGCGGCGGCCATGTGGTCCTCGACTTTCCCTTTCCGGCAAGATTAGCGGTCGGCTGCCCGGTCGGCGCAATAAAATTGCGGTTCGCCCGACCCCTTTCGGCAACATTGTCGGCGGGGGGGCGAGCCGCTAGACTGCGCCAAAATCCGCGTAAAACGCTGCGTCCGGCTGGAACGGGCCCGTTTTCGCCAATTATTGTCAGGGACAGGGAACTATGAAGGGATTGATGCAGGATTGGCCGCTGCGCGTGTCGAGCATTCTCGAACATGCGGCGCGTTTTCACGGGGATCGCGAGATCGTTTCGCGCTCGGTGGAAGGGCCGATCGTCCGCACCACTTATGGCAAAATGGCCGTCCGCGCGCGCAAGGTGGCGCAGGCGCTCCGCCGGCTCGGGGTCAATGAAGGCGATGTGGTCGCCACGATGGCCTGGAACACGGGACGCCACATGGAGGCCTGGTACGGTATCATGGGCCTCGGCGCGGTCTGCCATACGCTGAACCCGCGTCTCTTTGCCGAGCAGCTCGTCTACATCGTCAATCACGCTGAAGATAAGTACATCCTGCTCGATCTGACCTTCGTGCCGATCGTCGAGGCGATCGAGGCGGAGTGCCCGAACGTGAAGGGCTACATCATCATGACCGACGCGGCCCACATGCCGCAGACGAAGCTCAAGAACGCGCTTTGCTATGAAACGCTGATCGAGGCGGAAGACGGCAAGTTCGACTGGGTGGAGGTCGACGAGAATGCGGCCTGCGGTCTTTGCTATACCTCCGGCACGACGGGCCATCCCAAGGGCGTTCTCTATTCGCATCGCTCCAATGTGCTGCATGCGCTGATCTCTGCGACCGCCGACGCAATGGGCCTGGGCTCGACGGATTGCGTGATGCCGGTGGTGCCGATGTTCCACGCCAATGCCTGGGGTATCACCTTCTCCGCGCCCATGGTCGGCGCCAAGATCGTCATGCCGGGCCAGAAGATGGATGGCGATAGCATCTGCGAATTGCTGACGACGGAAGATGTGACCTTCACCGCCGCTGTGCCGACCGTGTGGTTGATGCTGCTCCAGTATCTCGAAAAGACGGGCAAGACGATTCCGCATCTGAAGCGCGTCGTTATCGGTGGTTCCGCCGCGCCGCGCTCGATGATCGATACGTTCGAGCGCAATTACGGCGTCGATGTGCGTCATGCCTGGGGCATGACGGAACTTTCGCCGCTCGGCACGCTTGGCAGCTTCAAGGCCGGCATGGAGACGCTTTCGTATGACGAGAAACTCGACATCAAGGTGAAGCAGGGCCGCCCTCCCTTCGGCGTCGAGATGAAGATCACCGACGACAACGGCAAGGAACTTCCCTGGGACGGCAAGGCCTTCGGCCATCTGCTCGTGCGCGGCCCGGCCATCGCCGGGGCCTATCTCAAGGGTGAGGGCGGACAGATTCTCGATGAAGGCGGCTGGTTCGACACGGGCGATGTCGCGACGCTCGATCCGCTCGGCTTCATGCAGATCACGGATCGCGCCAAGGACGTCATCAAGTCGGGCGGCGAGTGGATTTCGTCGATCGATCTGGAGAACCTCGCGGTCGGCCATCCGAAGGTTGCTGAAGCCGCGGTCATCGGTGTGGTCCATCCGAAATGGGATGAACGGCCGCTGCTCATCGTCGTGCTGAAGGACGGCGAGACGGCGACCAAGGAGGAAATCCTCCACTACATGGACGGCAAGATCGCCAAGTGGTGGATGCCGGATGACGTCGCCTTCGTGAAGGAAATTCCGCACACGGCGACGGGCAAGATCCAGAAGCTCGCTTTGCGCGAGATGTTCAAGGGCTACAAGCTGCCTTCCGCCACTGCGGCGGAATAATCGGCCGGAAGGCCACAGGGGAGGACGAGATGGAAGGAAAATCACGCGCCGCACGCTGGGGCGGGCGGATCGGCATGCTGGCGGTCGTGCTGTTGATCGCCGCGATTTTGAGCAACCATCTCGGCCTTCTCGGCTACGAGCTGCCGCTCGCGGGGTTCGCGCTTGCCGCCCTGCTGGGCGTCGTCGCGGTCGTTCTGTCGGTGATCGGGCTCATCATCGCGCTGGGCGGCAAGCCGGGCGCGGGGGCGGCTCTTCTTGGCATCGTGCTTGGCGTGGTTGCGGCTCTGCCCGTTGCCTCCACCTTCGTGCTCGGTCGTGGCGTGCCACGCATTCACGACATCGCGACCGATCTCGCGAATCCGCCTCAGTTCGAGGCGGTCGTCGCTTTGCGTCAGGGCGCGCCGAATTCTCTCGACCGCTCGGCGCCGTCCGATCTCGCGGAGCAGCAGAAGAAGGCCTATCCCGATCTCGTGACGCTCACCGTGACGGAGCAGCCGGGCAAGGTCTATGAGGCGGCGCTGGCGACAGCCAAGGAAATGGGCTGGACGATCGATGGCTCGACGCCCGAGAAGGGATTGATCGAGGCAACGGCGGTGACGAAGCTCATCGGCTTCAAGGATGACGTCGCGATCCGCATCACTGAAAAGGATGGTGGTGCTGCGGTCGACGTTCGCTCCGTCTCGCGTGTCGGCATGAGCGATCTCGGCGCCAATGCCAAGCGCATCCGCGCTTTTCTCGATGCGCTGAAGGCGAAGCTCGCGACACCGGCTTCCTGATCAGGGCAGACGGTATTCCGCGCCGAGCGTGACGGGCTCGTCGGTGACGACGCGGCCCTGCTCGACGAGTCGCGTCATATGCGCGAACACGGAGCGCGCGGCGGCCGGATAAAGGCGCTTGTCGACGGCCGTATAGATTACCGGCACCATGTCGGCGATGCGGTGGTGGCCAGCCTTCAACTGCTCGATGATCTGGTTCTCGCGGTCCTCGCGATGGGCGATGAAGGCGCGGACGAAGGGCTTGGGATCGCGGATCGCAGGCCCATGCGTCGGCCAGTAGGTTTCGTCGTCGCGGGTAAGCAACAGTTCGAGCGAGTTCATGTAGTCGCTCATGTTGCCGTCTGGCGGGCTGACGATGCTCGTCGACCACCCCATGACATGATCGCCGGAGAAGAGCGCCTTTTCTTCCCGTAGCGCGAAGCAGATGTGGTTCGAGGTGTGGCCCGGCGTGTGGACGCATTCGACGGTCCAGCCTTCGCCTTCGATGACGTCGCCATGGCGGATTTCGACATCCGGTACGAAGGACATGTCGCCGTCTTCCTCGCCGGCGCCGGCGCCTGCGCCATGCGGGCCATAGCCATAGGTCTTTGCGCCTGTGCGCGCCTTCAGGGGTGCTGCCGCCGGCGAATGGTCGCTATGGGTATGAGTGATGAGGATATGCGTGACGGTCTCGCCCTCAAGCGCACGCATCAGCGCCTCGACATGCTTCGCATCGAGCGGACCGGGATCGATCACGGCGACCTTGCCGTGGCCGATGATATAGGTGCCCGTACCCTTATAGGTGAAGGCCGAGGGATTTTCCGCGACGACGCGGCGGGTCAGCGGCGAAACCTGCTCGCTTTCGCCATAGGTGAATTCAATCTCGCGGACATAGGGAATTTCTACGGCCATCGCCCTGTCTCTCATTTCGATTTCGTCGCAGCATGAACCTCGGCGACGATCAATTCAACATTGGCGGCGAGGGCTCAATCCATCACCGCATGCGCGAGTTCGGGGTCGGGCGCGCTGGTCATTTTTGGCGAACGCATCAGATAGACCGACGGAACAGCGATCAGCGTGAACCACATCATCAGCTTGAAGCTGTCGATATACGCGATAGCCGCCGCTTGCCGCGTCACCTCGCCGTTCAGAACGCCGAGGCCGATCGACGATTTGAGGGAATAGGCCGCGGGCGCGACGCCACTGCGGAGCAGCGGATTGAGATCGCTGACATGGGTGGCGAGCTGCGCGTGGTTTACTTGCGTCATGGTCGCGATCATGGCTTGCGTGGAGGCGATGCCGATGCTGGAGCCGACGTTTCGAATGAGGCTATAGAAGCTCGTGCCTTCGGGACGCAGATGCGCCGCCAGCGTGACAAAGGAGATTGTCGTTAGCGGCGCAAAGATGAAGCCCAGGCCGAGCCCCTGCATGACGCCCGTTCGGATGATTGCGGCTTCGCTCACATTCAGGTCGAAATGACCCATCTCCCACAGGGTGAAAGAGGTAAGGGCAAATCCGCTCGCGATGATGAGCCGCATGTCGACGGAATTGATGATGCGCCCCGCAATCACCATAGCGATCATCGTGCCGAAGCCGCGCGGCGCGAGGACGATGCCTGTGGTCACGACCGGATAGCCCTTCAGGCTTTGCAGGAAGCTCGGCATGAGCGCCATGGTCGCATAGAGGACGAAGCCGACTGCAACGGTGAGGCAAAGGCCGATCACCAGGTTACGGTCCTTGAAGAGCTCAAGGTCGATGAATGGCTGCTTTGTCGTCGCCGAATGGGCAATGAAGAGATAGAAGCCGAAGGCTGCGATCAACGATTCAAGAATGATCTCGCTCGATCCAAACCAGTCCTCGCTATTGCCGCGGTCGAGCATGAGCTGCATGGCGCCGATGCCGAGGCTCAGGAAGGTGAAGCCCAGCCAGTCGAAACGGCGTTCTCTTGAAAGCGTCGACTCGCGAAGCGCGCCGAGGCCGGCGAAGGCAAGAGCGCCGAAGGGCACGTTGATGTAGAAGACCCAGCGCCAGCTGTAATTCTCCGTCAGCCACCCGCCGAGAGCCGGACCGACGATCGGCCCCACCATCACGCCGACGCCCCACAGCGCCATCATCTTGCCGCGCTGTTCGATCGTATACATGTCGAACATGATGGTTTGCGACAGCGGCACGAAGGCGGCGCCAAACATGCCCTGGGCGAGACGGAAGAGAACGATCTGGTCGAGCGTTTGTGCAGCACCGCAGAGCATCGATGTCAGCGTGAAGCCGATAACCGAAATGGTGAGCAGCCGCTTGCGTCCGAAACGGATCGCGAGAAAGGCTGTCAGCGGCGTCGAGATAGCGGCGGCGATAATGTAGGAGGTCAGTACCCAGGCGATCTGGTCCTGCGTCGCCGCCACGCTACCCTGCATATGCGGCAGTGCGACGTTTGCAATCGTCGAATCGAGCGTCTGCATCACCGTCGCGAGCATGACGGCGGCGGTGACGATCGCCTTGCGCATCGTCTCGTTCATTGAGCGGGGCTCGTCGTCCGGGTCGAGGCGACAGCTTCGGATTTTGTGTCGATCTCGACATTGGCGCTCATGCCGGCGCGGATTTCGGGGTCGCCCTGCTTGCGGTCGATTGAGACGCGGACGGGAATGCGCTGCACGACCTTCACCCAGTTGCCGGTCGCGTTCTGTGCGGGGAGCACGGAGAACTCCGAACCCGTCGCCTGCGAGATGCTGGCGACATGGCCGGTCCATTTACGGCCCGGATAGGTGTCGATATAGATCTCGGCCACCTGGCCCGGATGGACGTTGGTAAGGTCAGTTTCCTTGAAGTTGCCTTCGATCCAGACATTATCGAGGGAGACGAGGCTCACCACCGCCATGCCGGGCGCAACCTGGTCGCCGACCTGCGGCTGCTTGCCGGTCACGCCATCGAAGGGCGCGCGCACGGTCGCGCGTTCAAGGTTGAGCGCCGCGTTGTCTCGCTGCGCCTTCGCGGCGTGGTAGGACGCATGCGACTCGACCGGCGCATCGGGAGCGCCGTCGAGCTGCGCGGAAATCTGTTCGAGGCTCTGCCGCAGAACGCCGTCGAGCTGTGAGGCAGTGTCGAAATTGTGCCGCGCCGTGTCGAGGTTCGACTGGCTGGCGAAGCTGCGCTGGGCGAGCGCCGACTGGCGTTCGAACTGGCGCTTGTAATAGGCGATGCTGCTGGCGGAAAGTGAGAGCTGCGCCATCGTCATTTCATATTTCGCGCGCAACGCTTTCACGTTTGCCGTCGCCGTCGCAAGCTGCGCATCGGCCTGCGCCAACGCGATCTGATAGGGGGCGGGGTCGATCTGGAAAAGAGGATCGCCGGCCTTCACGTACTGGTTTTCCTTCACGAAGACCTGGACGATGCGTCCGCCGACATCGGGACTCACCGAGACCTTGTCCGCCTTCGCATAGGCGTTATCGGTGCTCACATAGCGACCGCTTGTAAAGTAGACCCAGGCGATGAGGGCGAGGAGCAGGGCCGGGACGCCGATCAGAAGAATCGGGCGCAGCTGTGCCCGATCGCTGAGGAGGCGCCGCGCCGCGCTCGAAACGGGGGCGAATGTCACCGACATGCTTGGATGCCTTTCAGTTCAAAATACCAGATATCGAATGTGGATCGGCAGACAGCCGCCTAGCCGCCGCGTACCGGCGCGGAGGCGCCGAGATGCACGGCGGCGACATTGCCGCGCAACCGTTCGAGAAGGCCTGCAAGCGCCTCAATCTCCGAGGGCGCGAAGCCGCCTAGAACGGTGCCGTAGATTTCTTCCGCAATGTCCCAGATCTGCTCGAGAAGGGGAGCGGCCTGCTCGGTGACGAACTGGCGTTGCGCGCGCCGGTCCTTGGGATCCGGACGCCGTTCCACGAGACCCGCCGCGACGAGCTTGTCGATCAGGCGCGCGACCGTGATCGGCTGCACATCGAGAAGATCGGCAAGGCTCACCTGATTGAGCCCCTCGTTACGCGACAGGTGGACGAGCGCGCGCCACTGCGCCTGGGTCAGACCAAGCGATGCGATGCGCTCGTTGAAGATGCGCCGAAGCATCCGCGACGAGTCGCTGAGGAGGAAGCCGATTCCATGATCGCCGGAGCGCGGAACGGGGAGCGGTTTATGAAGCATTGCTGTTTAATGGCCTTACACTTAATAAGCCTTACTTATTATATGAAAAAAATAAAAGCCCCCGCAAGGGGGCTTGATGCAGAGCGGTGACGCCCGATGGCCATATCGTGTCCATCGGGCGGCCAGTAGGGGATCAGAAGTGGTCAGTAGGCGAGGATCGCATTGCCGACGAAGGCGAGGCCATAGAACCCGATGAATACGGAGATTGCCGCGGCCAGCGCCTGATCGGGATTGAAGTTGGGCGCCGTTCCGGCGAGGCCATGGGCGATCCGACCGGCCCTTGCGGAAGCGTGGGCTGCAAGGGCTTCCGCGCTGGCGAGCGCTTCGCAAACGATCCGGGGGGCTGCAGTCATGATGTCGTCCTTTGCAATCAGAGGGCTTGCCCCCTTGGACGTCTCATTCCCTTTGCCGTCGCCTCAAGGCGCTTCTGGCTTGCTGTGGAACAGAGCTGACGACGCATACCGACGAACTGCGATGAGCCGGGCCAAAACACCGGCCCGATTCATCATGCATTTAATATTATGCTGCGCCGCACAATATGACAATATGTCAGCGTGTGAAGATTGCGAGACGCACTAGATGCGACGCCCCGCCGCCTCCCAAAAGGGTTCGCGGAGCTTGCGCTTGAAGATCTTGCCGGAATCCTCGCGAGGCAATTCGGTTCGGAACTCGACGCGCTTGGGCACCTTGTAGCCGGCGATGCGCTCGCGCAGGAAGGCGCGGACCTCCGCCTCGCCGAGATCGGCGCCGGGCAGCCGCTGCACGACGGCGCAGAGCTGCTCGCCGAATTCCTCGTCGGGAATGCCGAAGACGGCGCAGTCGGCGACGCCGGGCATCTTGTGGAGCTCGGCTTCGATTTCGGCCGGATAGATGTTCACGCCGCCGGAGATCACCATGTCCTTCTGCCGGTCGCATAGATAGAGAAAGCCGTCCTGATCGAGATAGCCGACATCGCCGAGCGTGATGAGGCCGCGCTTTTCGGCGCGGCGGCGCTTCTCGTCGTCGCCATGATAGGTGAAGTCTGGAATGCGGTGCGAGCGGCAGACGATCTCGCCGGTTGCGCCCTTCGCAAGCTCCTCGCCATTCTCGCCGATCACCAGCACCTCGGCGCCGTCGATGGCTTTGCCGACCGTGCCCGGATGGGCGAGCCATTCCTTCGAGTCGCAGAAGACGACGGCTCCCGTTTCCGTGCCGCCGTAATATTCGTAGATCACCGGTCCCCACCATTCGATCATCGCCTGCTTCACATGGACGGGGCAGGGGGCGGCCGCGTGGACGACGAAGCGCAGGCTGGAGAGGTCGTATTTGCGCTTCACCTCTTCGGGCAGCTTCAGCAGGCGCACAAACATGGTCGGCACCACGTGGAGATGCGTGACCTTGTCACGCTCGATGGCGGCGAGAAGCTCTTCGGGATCGAAACGCGGCTGGAGAATGACTGTCGCGCCATAGCGAAAGGCGTAGAGCCCATAGGCGTTGGGCGCGGAGTGATACATTGGCCCGGTGATGACGGTGACCGTATTCTCCGGCGCACCGAATTTCGGGTTGAAACCCATGACGTGGCCGATAATCGTGGTCCATGCCGCTGTCTCTTCGGCCGTCGGCGGATTGCGGCGCACGCCCTTGGGGTGGCCTGTGGTGCCGGACGTGTAGATCATGGAGCCGGGTGCTTCGTCGGGCCCTTGCGCCTTGGGCGGAAATTTCGCCAGCCAGTCGTGCCAGAGTGGAATGCCCGCAGGCGCGCGCGCCGCATCCTTAGAAATTCCGTAAGCAGATAATATTTCCGGCGGCGGTTCGACGATGAAGACGGGCACGCCCTTCGGGATCGCCCTGGCTATCGGGTGATAGAGATCCGCATGGATCACGATCGCCTTGGCGCCGGAATTCTCGAAGATATAGGCGGCTTCGTCAGGCGAATTATGCCAGTTGGCGGGCGTCGAATAGGCGCCGACAAGACCGGCGGCAATTGAAGCCTCGAAGAAAGCGAGATCGTTGCGGAGATAGACGGCGACGACATCGCCCCGCCCGATTCCGAGTTCGGCAAAGCCGCTCGCGGCCCGGGCCGCATTTCCGCCAAGCGTGGCTATGTCCGCGGCGCGAGCGCCGGAACGCACATAAGAAGCCATTGGTCCCTCCCCATCAGCTTTTCTTGTTGCTGAAAGTGTAGCAGGCGAGGGGAGGGGGTACAGGCGATTTTCCGGGGTGCCGCGCTTACAAGCCTGTCGGCAGGGGGAGGGAGCCCATGCCCCGGCAGGGCTCCCCACATGTTCCTAGCTGTAGCGGGCCTCGCGCGCCGCGCCTTTCATGCCTGCTTTCACCTGATCGACGGCCCAGGCAATGTCGGCGAGATAGGTATCGGCCACCTGAAGGTGGAAGGGCGAGAGCATGAGGTGAAGGCCTGCGGGCACCGTCGTCAGGCTTGTGAACCAGCCGCGTTCAAAGAGTTTGCCCCATACGGCCATGCAGTCGATCTCGTCATGCGTGAACGAGATGATACCGAGTTGCGGATTTCCCAACACGCGGAAGCCGAGCGCCGTGACGCCTGCCGCGATTTTCTCGCGCGCATCGGTCACCTGCTTGTGCTTCGCGCGGTAGCCTTCGACGCCGAGGAAATTCATCACTGCCCATGCGGCGGCGATTGCGCCTCCGGGCCGGGTGCCCGCAAGCGTCGGCGTCACCATGCGGCCGCCCGGCCAGTCGCCGCAATCGAAGATCATATGTGCACGGAGCGCTTCTGAGCGGAAGAGAACCGTCGAGGCGCCCTTGGCG
>DAIEIL010000050.1 GCA_027352645.1 Rhodobiaceae bacterium
CGCGGTAGCCTTCGCCATAGTCGGGATAGTTGGCGGGCGCATCGATGATGGTTGCGCCCATCTCGACGAGGAGCGCATGCACCTTGTCGACATCGCCGGGCCGCGAGACTTCGAAGGCGTAATGATGGAAGCCGACATCGCCGGTGCGATGCTTGTGCTGCTTGCCCTTCCGGTCGGCCTCGGTGATCCAGTACATGGTGCGGCCATTGTCCCAGCCGAGCGTCTGGCCGAACTCCCATTCGAGTTCGAAGCCCATGAAGCCGAGCAATCTGTCGTAGAACTCTTTCGAGCGCTTGAGATTGCTGACGCGGATCGCGAGGTGATCGATGCCGAGGACGCGGACCATGATGGGCTCCTTCGCCGGTCTGGACCGCCCGATGCTCGCGCGAGGCAGGCCACGGCGCAAGCGCGGCGCTTACTTTCCGGCGAGGCGCGCGCGGGCGGAGCGGAGCCAGCCCATCAGGCGATCGTTGGTCTTGATGGCGCGGCGAACGCCACGGCGCGCGTTCAGTACCGTCGAGGCGCCGAGGCCCCAGGGCGTCGCCGCCTCGATCAGCGTGTAGAGCGGCATGGGCGCATCGCAGAAGCTTTCCTTGTAGGGCGCATAGCCGACCGAGAGATCGTAGACCGCGTGCTTCGCCTCAACGCTCGCGCGCATGAGCCGCAGCAGATGGAGTCGGCCCGGCGAAGATTTCGCATGTTCGGGATCGTAGACATGCACCATCAGCGTGACGCAGTCGTGCCAGACATGGGCGATGGAACCCGAGATCATTTCTCCGTCGAGCGTCAGCGCCGCGACCTGCAGATGCATCAGCCCGTCCTCGCGCGGCAGCGAGGCCAGTTCGAGATAGGCGGCGCGGTGCGCCTCATCCGCGAAGATCGAGGCGATGCCCTGATGGCGGAGTTGCGCGGCCTTGGCGTCGAGGATCTGGCGAGCGAGCGTGCGGGCTTCCGTTGGCGTCTGCGCGATGCGGAAGGCGACCTCGCCTTTCTCCGCGAGCTTGCGTTCCTTCACCCGGTCGTTGCGCCGCGTCTCGGAGCGAAAGATCAGCGACAGGCCTTCCGGGTCGGAAGGCAGTGCGAAGGCATAGGCCGCGTCGGGCGCAAGATCGCCGCCCAGCGCGACGAAGGGATTGGCGAGGCCGCCGAGGCGCGCGGGCTGGTTTTCGAGGAGCACCACATCATGTATTGGCAAGGCGCGATGGATCGCAGGCCAGAGAGCCGCGAAGCGGCCAACGGGCAAGCGGTCGGCAAAGTCGCGGGCGAGAAGCGGGCCCTTGTAATCGGCGAGCTTTCCGCCGAGCCAGACCAGACAGCGCGCACCCATGCGGCGCTCGATGCCGAGCGGCGCGAGCATCAGCGGCTTGCCGCCCAGAGAGACCATGAGGATAGCGGGCGCGATGCCTTCCGCCGCGCCGACAGATGCATGCCAGGCGGCGAGCCAGTCATAGCTCTGGAAGCCGGTTCCCACGGCTTCGGCCTCGAAACGGCGCCACTGGGCTTCCGCTTCGACGAAGCTCGTGAAAAGCGTGAAGCCGAGCGCGCGGCGGGCGGCGACGCGGCGCTCGACCCTGCCCGGCACATTGCGAGGCGTCAAAGCGCGCGGCGCGTGGTAGCGCGGGGCTTCCACTGTCTCTCTCATGCCCGGCCCTCGCCTACACTCTCGATCATACCCGTCTCCCGCGCCGTTCCGGCACATTCGCCGTACCGTTTCCGGACGACGTCAAAGCTTCCTCCCCCAAGGAGCAAGACTTCGGCCAGATGGCTTCGGAATTAACCGGACGAGGACGCGCCGACGCAGGCCTTGGCCCGTGTTAAGATCGGTCACCCGCTACCGGAGGAGTCGATGCCGAAACTGATCCCCGTCACCGCCACGGAGACGCCAGAAACTGGTGCCCCCGCGCCCGACCGCGTGATCGCGGGGCACCCGCAGAACCGCACATGGAATGCCTATGAGACGGCGGATGGCCGCTTTTTCTCCGGCATATGGGAGTCCGATCCCGGCGCCTGGCGCATCGAATATACGGAAGCCGAGTTCTGCCACATCCTCGAAGGCGAGAGCCGCATCACGGGCGACGACGGCGGCGTGATGACAGTGCGCGCGGGCGATGCTTTCGTGCTTCCGATCGGCTTCAAGGGCACATGGGAAGTGGTAACGCGGACGCGCAAGCATTACGCGATCTATCTGCCATGAACCCGTGTTTTCCGACGCGGCCGGTGGCTACGCCATGATGTATCTGTCGCTACTCGGTGGCTTCGTGCTGCTGATGCTTTGCGGCGACCTGCTGGTGCGGGGCGCGGCGGCGCTCGCTGCGCGGTTCGGCGTCTCATCCCTGGTCATCGCGCTCACGGTTGTCGCGGTCGGGACTTCCATGCCGGAGCTTGTGATCTCCGCGGATGCCGCGCTTCAAGGCTCGCCAGACATCGCGCTCGGCAATGTGGTCGGCAGCAATATCGCCAATATCCTGCTGGTGCTGGGCCTGCCTGCTCTCATCTACCCCATGTCATGCAGCGATGGTTCGCTCAAACAGAACACGATGATCATGCTGGGCGCGAGCGTGCTGCTGATCGCGCTCTGTTTCCTCGGCACGCTGACGCGCGGCGAAGGTCTGCTGCTTCTCGTTTTACTGGGCATCTACATCGCCTGGTCGCTTCTCACAGTCCAGACGCACAGGCTCGAAGCGCGGGCCCGCGCGGCTGAGGCGCGCGCCCTAGCCCTCGAAGTGAAGGAAACCGGCAAGGCGGTAGAGGCCGCCGTCGAGCAGGTGATCGTCAAGGATGTACCGACTGTGGCCATGTCGTCGCTGGTTATCGCGGCCTTCATCCTCATCGGTTGCGTCGGACTCCCCCTCGGAGCACATCTCGTCGTCGCGGGCGGCACGGCGATCGCACGCGCCTTCGCGGTTCCTGAAGCCACGATCGCGCTTTCGCTCGTTGCCGTCGGCACATCGCTGCCGGAACTCTCGACCTCTCTGATGGCCGCCTGGCGGAAGGAACACGACATCGCCATCGGCAATGTCATCGGCAGCAACATCGTCAATATTCTCGGCATTCTGGGCCTCAGCTCGCTCATCGCGCCGCTGCCCGTTTCGGCAACCTTTCTTCAGATCGATCTTTGGGTCATGCTCCTCGCCGCCTTTGCGATCATACCGACAATCATGACGCGCGGCAGCATCACATGGTGGAAGGGAGCGGCTTTCGTGCTGGCCTATGCGATCTACATTGTCTCGATCCTTCATCGCGGGAGCGCGCTGATATGAAGACGGCCCTCATCACCGGCGCCGCGCGGCGCATCGGACGCTCCATCGCGCTCGCGCTCGCCGAAGACGGCTATGCCGTCGCCATTCATCATCACCAGTCGGACGACGATGCGGCGGGCCTCGTGCGCGAGATCGACATGCGCGGCGGCAAGGCGGTGGCGCTCAAGGGCGATCTCGGCTACCGGCCCGACCTCGAAGCGCTCATTCCGGGCGCGACGAAAGCCCTCGGGCCACTCACCCTGCTGGTCAACAACGCCTCGCTCTTCGAGCCGGACGAAGCGCTGACCATGACGGAGGCTAGCTGGGACGCGCATATGGATGCGAACCTCAAGGCGCCCGCCTTTCTCTCGCAGGCCTTCGCGGCCCAGCTCCCTGAAGGTGCCTCAGGCAACATCGTCAACATCATCGACCAGCGCGTCTGGCGGCCCAATCCGCGCTTTCTGAGCTACACGCTGTCGAAAATGGCATTATGGGATCTAACGCGTCTTCTCGCGCAAGGCCTGGCTCCCCATATCCGCGTCAACGGCATCGGGCCGGGGCCGACGCTCGCCAATACGCGTCAGGCGCCAGAAGACTTCGAACGGCAATCCGCCGCGACAATTTTGCACCGCGGCACTACGCCGGAGGAGATTTGCGCGGGACTTCGGTTTATTCTCGCCGCGCCCGCCATGACCGGCCAGATGATCGCGCTCGACGGCGGCCAGCACCTCGCCTGGGAAACGCCCGACGTCGTCGGCATCCCTGAGTGATCGGGCAAGAATGAATGAGTAACACCATGAGCCAGTCCGACAACGTCAGGCCCTTCAAGATCGCCGACGCGGCGCGCGCCATTCGCCACGTCTTCGTGCGCGACCTGCTGCTTGACGCCCATATCGGCGTTTATACCCATGAGCATGGCCGCACCCAGCCGATCAGGGTCAATGTGGATCTGACGGTGAGCGAGGCGGCGCATGGCGACAAGCATGCCAATGTCGTCTGCTACGAAGAGGTGGTGAACAACATCAAGGCGCTGGTCGCGAGCGGCCACCTCAACCTCGTCGAAACGCTGGCCGAACGGGTCGCCGCCTCCTGCCTGCAGGACGATCGGGTCGTGGTCGCCCGGGTCCGGATCGAGAAGCTCGCCGCCATCCCGGAAGCGGGCAGCGTCGGCGTCGAGATCGAGCGGGCGAAGGCCCCATCTTAACCCAAGCGATCCACTCGGCATTGATTCCGGATACCCCCGCGAAAGCGGCAATGGAATCAACGATTTGGGCAAGGCCCTCGCCGGGTACGGAACAATTGTGCACAGCAAAGAAATCGGCGGCGCGTCCCGAATCTGCTTGACTCTACTATTCGCCGGATAGCAGTCCCCTTTTCAAAGCCTAAAAAAGATTGTTAAAAATCAAAGGGTTAGCCTTGTCACATTTTGCGGCACAACGTCACAAAAGCTAATTGTGGCAACAACTTGACTGCGGTCGTCGACAAAGAATCAACAAACTTATCCACAGCCATCGCGCATATGTTGAGAGCCCATCTGGCATCGCTCTCAAAGGCGCTACTATGGAACCCAATGGAATCCGGCGCTTAACGGCAGACTCTTAAAACAAGCATGAGCGAACAGGACGAAACGCAAGGCGAAACGGCTGAGGACGGTGTGGACGCCACCCCGCTCGGCGCTGCCTATATTGCGGAAAAGGTGAAGCAGCTCCCCGACAGTCCGGGCGTCTATCGCATGTATGACGCCCAGGGCGAGCTTCTCTATGTCGGCAAGGCGCGAAGCCTCAAGAAGCGCGTCTACAATTATACGAAGCTCGCCGGCCATTCGAACCGCATTGCGCGGATGATCGCCTCGACCGTCACGATGGAGTTCATCACCACCGCGACGGAGACGGACGCCCTCCTCCTCGAAGCGAACCTCATCAAGCGGCTGAAGCCCCGCTACAACGTGCTGATGCGGGACGACAAGTCGTTCCCCTTCATCCTGCTGACGGGTGACCACGAGTTCCCTCAGGTCGTGAAGCATCGCGGCAGCCGCTCGCGCAAGGGCGACTATTTCGGCCCCTTCGCCAATGCGGGCGCGGTCAACGCGACACTCAACGCGCTTCAGAAGGCGTTCCTGCTGCGCTCCTGCTCTGACAGCGTTTTCGAAAGCCGGACGCGCCCCTGCCTGCTTCATCAGATCAAGCGATGCAGCGCCCCCTGCACTGGCGTGATCGACAAGGACGCCTATGCGGAACTCGTCGCCGAGGCGCGCGACTTCCTGCGCGGCCGTTCGCGCAAGACGCAGAAGGACCTTGCCACGCATATGGAAGAGGCGGCCACCGCGCTCGACTTCGAACGCGCCGCGATCTATCGCGACCGCATCCGCGCGCTGACACAGGTGCAGCAGCATCAGGGCATCAACCCGCAGACGGTCACGGAGGCCGATGTCTTCGCTGCCTGGCAGGAAGGCGGCCAGACCTGTGTGCAAGTGTTCTTCTTCCGCGCCGGACAGAAC
This sequence comes from Rhodobiaceae bacterium, assembly GCA_027352645.1. GTDB lineage: Bacteria > Pseudomonadota > Alphaproteobacteria > Parvibaculales > Parvibaculaceae > Parvibaculum. Next base: position 5,737 of record DAIEIL010000050.1, read on the forward strand.
TGGGGCAACCGCGCCTACTTCCCGCGCCATGACCGCGAACTCGAAACGTCCGAAGTGCTCGACGCTTTCCTGGCTCAGTTCTACGAAGACAGGCACCCGCCGCGCATGGTGCTTCTGAGCCATGACGTTCCGGGCAAGGCGCTGCTCGCCGAAGCGCTCTCGATCATCGCTGGCCGCAAGGTCGCCGTCGGCGTGCCGCAGCGGGGCGAGAAGCGCGAACTGGTAGATCACGCGCTCACCAATGCGCGCGAAGCGCTGGGGCGCAGGCTCGCGGAGAGCTCGACGCAACGGAAACTCCTCGAAGGCGTGGCCGAAGCCTTCGGCCTCGATCAGGCGCCGGAGCGCATCGAAGTCTACGACAACAGCCATATCTCCGGCACGAAGCCCGTGGGCGGCATGGTGGTCGCCGGGCCTGAAGGCTTCATGAAGGCGCAGTACCGCAAGTTCAACATCAAGAGCGACATCGAGCCGGGCGACGACTACGGCATGATGCGCGAAGTGCTCACGCGCCGCTTCACGCGCCTCTTGAAAGAATCCGGCGAAGCGACGGGCGAAGAAGAGCCCCGGCCCGAGGATGGCGCGAGCGAAGAGGAAGCGCATTCGCGCGGCAAGGAATTTCCCGACTGGCCGGACCTCATCCTCATCGATGGCGGCGCGGGCCAACTCAAGATCGCCTGCGACGTTCTCGCGGAACTCGGCATCGACAGCGTCGCCATTGTCGGCGTCGCCAAGGGGCCGGAGCGCGACGCAGGGCGCGAGCGCTTCTTCATGCCCGGCCGCGATCCCTTCATGATGGAGCCGCGAAATCCCGTCCTCTACTACCTGCAACGGCTTCGCGACGAGGCGCATCGCTACGCCATCGGCAGCCATCGCGCGCGGCGCTCCAAGGCCATCGGCGTCAATCCGCTGGACGATGTGCCGGGCGTCGGTCCCGGCCGCAAACGCGCGCTCCTCCGCCATTTCGGCTCGGCGCGGGCGGTGGCGCGGGCGGGTCTTTCCGACCTGGAGGCCGTCGACGGGATCAGCGCCAAGGTCGCGAAGGCCGTCTATGATTTCTTCCACGGAAATCCGGACCAACCGTCAAATAACTGACGCCAAATTGTTGGTGCCGAAAGGGTCGTGATCGCTGACAGGCGGCGCAACTTTGCTATGCTGGCGCCTCACGGGGCGCGGCCTGCCCCCTAATACGAGGCGAGGATGCCGATCAATCTGCCCAATCTGCTCACCTATGCCCGCATCGTCATGGTGCCGGCCGTCGTCGCCTGTTTCTATTTCGAAGGCGACGAGCCGCGCTGGTGGGCGCTCGGAATTTTTGTCCTCGCCGCGGTCACCGATTTCTTCGATGGCTATCTTGCCCGCGCCTGGGCGCAGCAATCCAATCTCGGCCGCATGCTCGACCCCATCGCCGACAAGCTGCTGGTCGCCGCCGTTCTGCTGGTGCTGACGCGCGACGGCACGATCGCGGGCTATTCGCTCTGGGCGGCGCTGGTCATTCTCTGCCGTGAAATTCTCGTCTCCGGCCTGCGCGAATTTCTCGCCGAGGTGCGCGTCAGTGTTCCCGTCTCGCAGCTCGCGAAGTGGAAGACGACGATCCAGATGGTCGCCCTCTCCTTCCTGCTCGCAGGCCCCGCCGGCGACAAGCTGGTGTCCGGCGTCACCACGACCGGGCTCGCGCTCCTCTGGGCAGCGGCGATCCTGACGCTCTATACGGGCTATGATTACTTCAAGGCGGGCATCGAACATCTGACGGGCCCGGCGCCCCAGCACAGCCCCGCGCCGACAACAACTACGGGACAGGACGGCCATCCGTGAGGATTCTTTATTTTTCCTGGGTTCGCCAAAAGGTCGGCACCGCCGAAGAGGCCGTCGCGCTGCCTGCGGACATTGCCACCGTCGCCACGCTGATCGACTGGCTGAAATCGCGTGGGCCCGGCTATGAGGCCGCCTTCGAGAATCTGAAGCTCATCCGCGCCGCCATCGATCAGACCCATGCGGAACTCGACGCGAGCATTGCGGGCGCGGACGAGATCGCCTTCTTCCCGCCTGTCACGGGCGGTTAGCGCCATGATCCGCGTCCAGACGCAGGATTTCGATATCGGCGCGGAGATCGCGGCGCTGACGAGTGGGCGCACGGATATCGGCGCGGTGGTGACTTTCACCGGCCTCGTGCGCGACGTGACGCTCGAGCTCGAACATTATCCCGCCATGACCGAGCGCGAACTTGAGCGCATCGAGGCGGAAGCCCATGAACGCTGGATGCTTCAGGCAAGCCTCGTCATCCACCGCGTCGGCAAGCTCTCTCCGGGCGACAATATCGTTCTCGTCGTCACCGCCTCCGCCCATCGCGGCGACGCCTTTCAGGCCGCCGAGTTTCTGATGGATTACCTCAAGACCCGCGCGCCCTTCTGGAAGCGCGAGGGTGAAAAATGGGTCGAGGCACGCGAGAGCGACGACGAAGCCGCGAAACGGTGGAGCAAAAAAAGCGGCTGAGTTTCCCCAGCCGCTTTTCCATTCAATTCGTCAGCGCCTTGATTACGCGTTCGCGTGGACGCGGATCTCGCGGCGAACTTCCGCCATGTAGTCATCATAGAGCGTCGCCGAGATCGTGCCGGG
>DAIEIL010000065.1 GCA_027352645.1 Rhodobiaceae bacterium
CGCGCATACAGGGCGCGGATTTCGTCGGGGCTCTGGGTGTTGAAATCGAGATTGTAGCTCGCGCGCCCAGAGGCGCGCGCCAGCCACATCGGGTCGATGTAATCCGGCCCCTTCTTGAACGTCTGAACTTTCAGCCCGCGCGCATGGAGAGCGGCGGCGAGGCCCAGCGTGATCGTCGTCTTGCCGGAGGACTTCGCCGCCGCCGAAACGAACAATCGCGTCATGCCGCGGCCCCAGCTTCCGCCATGGCTTCCTCGGGCTCCTGCGCCACGCCATGGGCGTCGACCGGCACGCCATGCGGCAGGAAAGGCAGCAGACGGAAAGCGGCGGTCGCGATGAGCATGGCGATGGAAATTCCGCTCAAGCCCAGCAGGATTTCGGGCAGGCTCGGCGAATAGGCGTTGATCGCGCCGTCGCCGAAGGTGCTGGACACTTCATAGCCGGGGAAGATGTTCAGCGGAAAGGCCTGCGTCCCGATGATGACGACATACATCTGCGCCAGGCCGCCGATGAGGAAGAGGATCGAGGCCAGCCATAAGGTGTTCCTCTTGCTGTGAGCGCGGGGCATGTACGCCAGCAGCAACAGGGGGAGAATATTGCCGAGAAAGATCTGACCGCCCCAGAAGACCAGCGGATAAATTCCGCCATCGCTCAGAATGAAGGCTTCGACGGCTCGCGTCGGCGCAGCGTAGAGCTTGCTGACATGCAGGATCGCCGTCAGGGCCAGCACCGCCAGCGAGAAGATGATCAGCAGGCCGCGGAATTTGGCGATCATCTCGGGCGTGCACAGCGTCTCGTGGGTTTCGGTCGACATCATCATCAGCACGAGCACGGTGAAGGCGAGGCCGTAGACCAGCGAGGCGGCGATGAACAGAGGCGCCATGATTCCGCCGGAAACCGCGTCGCGGGCGACAAGGAAGCCGAAGATCGAGCCTGTGCCGGTGGTCAGGATCAGCCGCCAGGAGAAAGCCGCCCAGCCGAATGTCTTGTTGACCGCCGTCATCTTCGACACCTGGCGATCCATCATCGAAAACAGATAGGCGACGACGATCGCCATGAAGCCGGTGTAAAGGTAAATGTTCCAGGCGAAAATCGAGTGGAAATTATAGGTCGTCATCGCCACCAGCAGCCGATCCGGCCGGCCGAGGTCGAGAACGAGCACCGCCAGACCGCCAGCGAGCAGCGAAATGGCGAGTATGCCGGAAAGCCTCGCGAAGGGCTTGTAAGCGAGCCGGCTGAAAACCGAGGACACCGAGGCGACATTGAGCGCGCCGGAAGCCGAGACGATCAGGAAGACGGCGAAGACATGCGGCGTACCCCAGACGATCTGGTTCGTCATTCCGGTCACGCGATGGCCTTTCGTCTCCATATAGAGCGCGGCGCCCAGGCCCGCCGCCAACACAACCACATGGGCAAGAACCAGCGCCCAGAAGGTCGGGCTGGCCGACGACAGCCGTTGAAACTTGATCTGCGCCATCGGCGCTCTCCCCTTCGCTTTTCTTTTCGCGGCGGGCGGCCGGACGCCGCCCGCGGAAGAATTAAGTCAGATTGGCGTATTGCACGCCCGGGTCTACGCCAAGGTCGGCGCGAAGCTTGGTGGAAGGCAGCTTGCGCAGCGCCTGGGAGATTTCGCTTTGCGGATCCTTCAGGTCGCCGAAAATCAAGGCCCCGCCTTCCTTCGCACAGGCTTCCACGCAGGCTGGCCTCTGGCCGGCGTCGACGCGGTCGACGCAAAGCGTGCAGCCTTCCACGGTGCCCTTGCCGCTGGGATTGTTGACCTTCTGGCCGGTCTCATTCTCGTGGATGAAAGAACGCGCCTTAAACGGGCAGGCCATCATGCAATAGCGGCAGCCGATGCATGTATGCTTGTTCACCAGAACGATGCCGTCGGCGCGCTTCATCGAGGCTCCGGTGGGGCAGACGTCGACGCAGGGCGGCGAGGCGCAATGCTGACACATGACCGGCGCCTAACGCTCGACGCCCGTTTGCGGGTCCTTGAGCGTGACCTTGCGGATCCATTGCGGATCGATGTCCGCGCGCCCCGTTTCCTGCCAACCGTTATAGTCCTTGCAGGCGGTCACGCAGGCGTTGCAGCCGGTCGAGCATTTGTTGAGATCGATCAACATTCCCCAGCGCTGTTTCGGCGAGGCCGGCTGGTCGGCCGGACGGGCCTGGAGCGCCTCGGCCTCGCCGCCGCCGAACGCATAAAGCGTCACGCCCGGCGCGAGAATGGTCGCAGCGAAGGCGCCGGCGCTCTGCAACAAGCCGCGGCGATCCAGCCCGGCTTTTTCGTCACCGCCCGAACACGAACTCATTTCTTCGTCTCCCGGAGAAACGCCGCCATCTTGGCCGCGTCCGCGCTGTCCGCCCCGAGCGCGGCGGACTTTTCAGATGCCTGAGGCTTCGAATTGTGGCACTCGAAACAATCGATCTGCACCGCAGCATAGGTATGGCAGTTGCGACAGAAGTGCTTCGGGTTGTCGAAAGACACCGGCTGGCCGTCCTCGCCCTTGACCGCATGGCAATTGACGCAGCCTGAAATATTGAACTTGGTCGTCCTGATCCCCTCCACCAGAACGTCCTTGCGGTGCGCATACATCATTAGCATATGATTGCGCCGCATGAATTCGGTGGGCATGACGCAATGGTCGCCCTTGCCGTGCGCCGGATGCGGCTCGGGCGTGCGCCCGGCTTCATCGGCCGCCCAAGCGGCGGAGCCGCCCAGGACCGAGACGGCGGAGCCGCCCGGAAGCGCAATCGCGGCTCCGACGAGGAGCAGAACCGCGACCAGGAGGTTGCTCAGAAGGCGCATCTCACTCCCCGAGACCCATCTGGATGTAGCCGGTCGGGCAGACATCGGCGCAGATATGGCAGCCGATGCATTTCCCGTAGTCGGTCTGGACGTAGCGGCCGACCGCGCGATCCTTCTTCGGAACGCGGGACACCGCCGTCTGCGGGCAGAAGATCACGCAGTTGTCGCATTCGAAGCACATGCCGCAGGACATGCAGCGCTTGCCTTCCTCCTGCGCCTGCGCCTCGCTGAACGCAACGATGCGCTCGGCGAAATCGCCCATCACATGCTCGGCGTCCACATGGCGTTCTTCGCGCTTGTTGCGGGCGACAAATGTGAAATGGCCCTTGAACAAGGCTTTGTGCGGGATGATCTGAGTCGCGCCGCGATCCTCGTAATTGTGGACCGCATATTTGGCCGAGGACGTGCCACGGCTCTGGGTGTGATCATAGGCCGCCGGATCGAGATGGCGGGCGTGCAGTTCCTCCAGCAGGTTGAACTGGTGGACGTCCACCTTCGGGCGCTTCTCTTCGAGCGATCCACCCAGAAAATGGTCGATCGTCTCCGAGGCGATGCGGCCGTGGCCGATGGCGGTGGTCAGCAGATGCGGGCGGATCACGTCGCCGCCGGCGAAATGCTTGGTCGTGCCCTTGACCTTGTACACATTATCGATAGCGACGGCGCCGCGACCGTTGTCGAGCTTTTCCAGGCCGTCGGCGAAGTCGGCCATCTGGCCGATGGCCGAGATGATCATGTCGCACTCGATGACATATTCCGTGCCTTCGACCGGCTGCGGGACATTGCCCTTCATCGTGCACTGGCACATCTTCAGGCCGACAGCGCTGCCGTCCGGACCGAGTATGACTTCCAGCGGCATGACGCCGCCCTGGATGTCGATACCCTCGCGCTTGGCGTCTTCACGCTCGCGCTCCGCCGCCGTCATCTTCTCGATCGGGAACAGCGAAGTGAGCGTCGCCTTGACGCCTTCACGGGCCAGCGCCCCGGTGACGTCATGAGCCGTATAGCCGGCCGTGGCGGAGGAGGTGTCGTGCTCATGACGGGTCTTGATATGGCCGATGCGGCGCGCCACCGACGCGACGTCAATCGAGGTGTCGCCGCCGCCGACCACCACGATGTTCCTGGCGGTCGAGAGCGCCCAGCCGTTGTTGAAGGCGTCGAGGAATTCCACGCCGGTGATGCAGTTGACGGCGTCGGCGCCCGGAACCGGCAGCGGACGGCCCTTCTGGGCGCCGATGGCCCAGAAGATCGCGTCGTAATCGCGCTCCAGATCGTCCATCTTCACGTCGGAGCCGACGCGGACGCCGGTGCGCACGGTGACGCCGTCGAGCGAGGTGATGCGCGAGATTTCGGCGTCGAGCATGTCGCGCGGCGTGCGATAGCCGGGAATGCCGAAGCGCATCATGCCGCCGAGTTGATCGTGAGCCTCGAAGATGGTGACCGCATGGCCCTTGTTGCGCAGGAACCAGGCCGCCGCGAGACCGGCAGGGCCGCCGCCGATCACGGCGACTTTCTTGCCGGAGAGCGGAGCGGACGCCGGAAGGGCGAGCTTGTGCTCGATCGCCCAGTCGCCGACATATTGCTCGACGCCGTTGATGCCGACGAAATCGTCGACCTCGTTGCGGTTGCAGCCGTCCTCGCAAGGCGCGGGGCAGACGCGGCCCATGCTGGCCGGGAAGGGATTGGCTTCCACCATGCGGTTGAAGGCGTATTCCTGCCAGGCCTGGCCGGCGACCGGCGGCTTGTCCATGCCGCGCGCGATGGACAGCCAGCCGCGGATGTCGTGGCCGGACGGGCACGAACCCTGGCACGGCGGGGCGCGATGCACATAGGTCGGACACTTGTAGCTCTTGTCCTGCTGGAAGATCTTGGACGTCAGATCCGGCCAGTTCCACATCGTTTCGCCGTTCTTGAAGCGACGGAACGTGAGGTCCTTCTTCGGCGCCGTTTCATTCATGGTGAGACTCCTCCAATGCCTGCTCCTGCACCGATCCGGTCAGGATGATCGCGTTCGAAACCATTTGGTGGACGCTGACGATCGCCTCGCGATCGAAGCCGTATTGCGGAAGCACTTTCGAGAACTGCGCCTTGCAGATGGCGCAGATCGCCGCCATGTGGGTGACGCCGTTTTCCTCGGCCACCTCTTTCAACGCCCGCATGCGCGGCATGGCGCCCTTGGTGCGCAAGTCCATCAACTCGTCGGTGAGAAGACCGCCGCCGCCGCCGCAGCACAGGGTCTGATCGCGGATCGTCTCGGGGGCCATGTCGAAATAATAGTTGCAGACCGCGCGCAGGACGGCGCGCGGAATCTCGAACTGGCCGCCAGGCTTGTCACCCATGCGCGAGGCGCGGGCGACATTGCATGAATCGTGGTAGGTCAGCCGGTATTCGTCGTTCTTCGACTTGTCGAACTTCAGCTTGCCCTTCTCGATCAGGTCGTTTGTGAATTCGCAGATATGCTGCGGGAAGGGATATTTGGGGTCGAGGAAGTCGAACGGCCCGGCCAGGGTGTTGAGGAACGAATAGGCGACGCGCCAGGCATGGCCGCATTCGCCGATGACGACCCTTTTCACGCCAAGTTCCATCGCCGCGTCGCGAATGCGCAGGGCGACCTTCTGCATGTTCTCCTGCGAACCGATGAACATGCCGAAATTGGCGGCTTCCGAGGCGTGGCTCGACAAGGTCCAGGAAATGCCGGACTCATGGAAAACCTTGGCGTAGCCCATCAGGCCTTCCATATGCGGCGAAGCGAAAAAGTCGGCGCTCGGCGTCACCAGAAGGATCTCGGCGCCCTTGACATCGAGCGGCAGTTTCACCGGCACGCCGGTTTCTTCCTCGATCTCGTCCGCGAGGCCCTCCAGCGTCGCCTTCAGGGCCTTGGGCGGCAGGCCGAGGTTGTTGCCGATGTTGAAGACCTTGCCGATGATCTCGTTGGAGTATTTCTGCCCCATGCCGATGGTGTCCATGATGTCGCGCGCGGCCATGGAGATTTCGGCGGTGTCGATGCCATAGGGACAGAAGACCGAACAGCGGCGGCATTGGGAGCATTGATGGAAATAGGAATACCAGTCGTCCAGAACTTCTCTTGTGAGGTCCTCGGCGCCGACCAGCTTGGGGAAATATTTCCCCGCGAGGGTGAAGTGGCGGCGATAGACCTTCCGCAGCAGGTCCTGGCGCGCCACAGGCATGTTCTTGGGGTCCGACGTGCCCATGAAATAATGGCATTTGTCGGTGCAGGCGCCGCATTTCACACAGGAGTCGAGATAGACCCGGAGAGCCTTGTTGCTGTCGAGCAGTTCGCCGAGACGGCTGATTGCCTTGCCGTGCCAATCGGGAACGAGTTCTCCCGGAAAGCCGAGCGACTCCTGGTGACTGGGCGCCGCGGGAAAAGGTTTCAATCCCGCCATCGCCCCGCAGGCCAGATGGGGCATTTCGATCGGATCGCCGTGAACCTTCTCACGCGGATCGAAATCGCTGGACGCCTCTGCCATGTCAACAAACCTCAAGCGCGACGCGG